>JBDNFJ010000377.1:0-10701 GCA_041689895.1 Gracilimonas sp.
ACCATGGCGCTGGTTGGTTTTTCGCTGGGCTAGATCCGGGCGATACTCCTTGGCATAGCGACCACGGGTTGCGACATTACGGGAAAGTTCTCGGGAGATCGTTGATTTGTGAACTCCGATAATTTCTGCGATTTTAGTTTGGCAGTGGCCTGCATCGAGCAGTGCTTTTATCTTATGACCGCGTTTAAGGTCAAGTTGTTTGTATTTTTGCATAGTAACACGAATATAAGCCGCTTGGCCAAAAACCCTGAGGGGCTCACCCCTCGGGGTTAGTTCGTCGTGTTGCACTTATTACTTGAACTCAGGAAGATTGAATACTTCCTATTTTACTTAAAGCATATTTTTACGTTATCTTTAGCTCGAATATAAATGAGGTCCTTGTTGGGTTGAGAAAAAACTGCTATGAGATGTATAATAATCACCTTCTTATTGTTACTTAGCTTTTCAAATGTGCTTGCACAAACAAGAGTAATTGAATTGGATTCAGATTATCTGCTCAGTGATTTTGATCTTTATGTGACCGAGAAAAACTTCATTGCATTAGACAGAAGGACTCCTCTTTGTTATTTCTTTGATAAGAAAACAGGGGAGTTTGTAAAAGAGATTAATCCTGAAGAGAGCTTTCCTGGATTTAATTGGCGACCTATTAAAATGGAAGTCTTGTCGCACGATATTTTCTTTACAAATTCTGGACCATGGGCATTTCTAATTTCACGGAGTAACGACAATGTGAGAGTTTTTGATGCTTCTTTTATGCCGCCCAGTGCGTTCAAGTTTATTTCTGATTCTACTTTTGTAGGATTTTACAGCCGCCAAAACGGAGATCATCGTTTAGCTTCATTCAATATAAAAGGGGAAGAATTAGCTTCTTTCAAGCTTCCTGCTCTATATGCTAATTATCTGTTGTATAGAATCAAGAATATATATCTGCATGTAATAAATAATGAGATCTACCTTCTAACACCGTTGGATAATCACATGTATGTGTATTCTAAAAATGGAACGTTCAAAAAAGATATCGAACTTGAGATTCCATCCTTTGATAAGATTTCGGAGGATATTAATCCTAATTCCAGTATTCCTGAGATATTGAAAAAGGCGTCCGTTCTGTTTAAAGAGAAATCATATATCTATTCATCCTATCAAGTAAATGCTTCTACTTTATTGATAGTGGTGCGACACAAAAATAGTAATGAATTAATCTATTTTGATACGGGGAAGGAAGAAATCATAAAAATTGAAACTACGGAAGATATTCCTTTCTATGCAAAAGACGATAAGCTATACTTTGTATATCCTACCGATGAGAATTTTAAAATAGTTGAGCAGCAGGTCTTGTTTGACTGAAACTAATACCCCAGATTTCTAACCCAACCTTCTTTTTCGCGCCATTTCTCGCGTACTTTTACATGGAGCTCTAAGTATGCTTGTTTGCCAATAAATTCTTCGATGGATTTCCGAGCCTCGATTCCCAGCTCTTTAATGGCTTTGCCGCCCTTGCCAATTAGCATTCCTTTTTGCGATTTTTGATTGACAATAATGTCGGCATGAATGCGATCGATATCAGAATCTGCATCGTACGAAACTACTTCTACCGTGCAGGAATAAGGGATTTCCTGCTGAAATTGTAGAAATATCTGCTCACGTATTAGCTCCGAAACAAAGAAACGAACGGGTTGCTCGCTTAAGTCCTCTTTGGGATAAAAGGGAGGTCCGGGAAGCAGGCTGCTACGAATATCTTCCATCAGTTCAGGAATGCCGGTGCCCGCCGTTGCCGATACATAATGCACCGAACGAATCTTCATTTTAGCTTGGATGTTAGCCACCGATTCTTCTGTTTTCTGTGGATCGGCTATATCCATTTTATTTACCACTAAATAGATGGGCTTGTTGATGGATCTAATCAACTGAATCACATCATCGGCCGGGTGGGTATCCATGGGATCGTGGATGAAAAGAATGAGATCTGCATCTTTGCGAGCGCGTTCCACGGTTTTCATCATGGCTTTTTGTAGCTCATATTTTGGCGTGATGACCCCCGGCGTATCCAAGAAAACAATCTGAGTATCATCATCCGAAAAAATCCCCACAATTTGATGCCGAGTGGTTTGTGCCTTATGCGTGGTGATGGAAATCTTACTTCCCAAGATGTAATTCATCAGCGTAGATTTACCCGCATTGGGCTTCCCGATAATGGCGGCGTATCCGGATTTATGGTTCATGTGTTCTAAGTGTTAAAGTGTGCACGTGTTAGAGTGTTAATGTTTTTAAGATATAATATACAACCTGGCTACCACATACGTTCGTGAACACTCTAACACATTAACACGTTGGTACGTCATTCTGCTAGTCTTTTCAATTCGGTTAGGAGCATAAGGGCTTCAATGGGAGTCATTCGATTGGGATCGGTGGCTTCCAGCTTGTTGAGCACGGTTTCAATTCTTGGATCCACATGCGCTTGAAACATCGACATTTGTGATATCTCCGGCTGCTTTTCCACTTTCTGGGATAGATTTTTTGAAGCTTCTTTTTTGGAAGAAGCTTCCGTTTCGATAGAACCATTTTTATTGGTGATATCGAGACTGTGCCTTTCCAGGTTTGTGAGAATCTCTTTGGCTCGTTCAATCACTACTTTTGGAAGTCCGGCCATATCAGCTACTTGAATTCCATAACTGTGGTCGGCTCCGCCGGAAATCAGCTTTCGAAGGAAAACCACCTTGCCATCATGTTCTTTAACCTGCACGTTAAAGTTTTTGGTGCGTTCATACATTTGCTCCAATTCATTCAGCTCATGATAGTGTGTAGCAAACAGGGTTTTTGCTGCAACCGGCGCGTGATTATGTAAATACTCGGCTAACGACCAGGCGATACTCAAGCCATCGAAAGTGCTGGTTCCGCGTCCCACTTCATCTAAAAGAATTAATGAGCGGGGCGTGGCATTATTAAGAATGTTGGCGGCTTCATTCATCTCAACCAAAAACGTGCTTTCTCCGGCGGCCAGATTATCGGAAGCTCCAACGCGCGTAAATATCTTATCAACCAGTCCAATTTTTGCAGAATGAGCGGGCACAAAACTTCCCACTTGGGCAAGCAGAACAATAAGTCCCGTTTGGCGCAGGATAATACTTTTACCCGCCATGTTTGGACCGGTGATAATCAAAATTTGCTGCTCTTCAGTATCCAGTCGCGTGTCATTTGGGATGAATGGCTCACCCATGGGCAACGATTGTTCAACCACCGGATGACGGCCCTTTTTGATATCGATTTCATCGCCATCGTTCACTTCCGGTTTGGCGTAATTATTTCGGAAAGCGATTTCGGCAAAACCTTGAATACAATCCAGTTCTCCGATAGCCTGCGCCACCTGTTGCACATCGTCTGCAAATTCGGCCACATATAGCCGAAGTTCTTCAAATAATTCATATTCCAGCGTTTTACTTCGCTCCTCAGCCGAAAGCACTTTCTCTTCCACTTCCTTTAGTTCTGGAGTGATGTATCGCTCGGAGTTGACCAACGTCTGCTTTCGAATAAAGCTATCAGGCACCTTGTCTTTATGCTTGTTGGTGACCTCGATGTAATACCCAAACACTTTGTTATACCCAATTTTCAGCGAAGGAATATTATGCTGCTTAGCCAGACCATCTTTGATTTCTGCAATGTACTTTTTTCCGTTTTTGGCGATATCTCGCAGTTCATCCAGCTCCGTATTAAATCCTTCCTGAATCATGTTGCCATCTCTAAGGCTGGCAGGTGGATCTTCTTTGAGCGCAGTATTGATGCGTTCCTGAACTTCAATCATCAGTTTGAGTCGGCCAAAAATATGCTGAAGTAAAGGATCTTCAATTCCTGAAAGCTGGCTTTTCAATCGTGGAATTTGTGCTAACGAAAGCTTCAGTTGAACGACATCGCGGGCATTGGTTCGCCCAATACAAATCCGAGAAATAAGACGCTCCATATCGCCCACTTGCTCCAACTCTTCCCGAAGTGCAGCCCGAATCTCATGCGTTGTATATAGTTTCTCTACGGCATCCAGACGCTGTTGAATCGGCTTCAAGCGCTTTAATGGACGCATAATCCAGCGACGCAGTAATCGTCCTCCCATAGCCGTACACGTTTCATCCAGAATAGAAATCAGGGTTCCATCTACATTTCCTTCTTGAATACTGGCCGTGAGTTCGAGATTCCTTTTTGTTGCCGGATCCAGCGACATATACTCGTTGCTCTCATACGCATAAAGTCGGCGAAGATGACGCAAATAGGCTTTTTGTGTTTCCTGCATGTAATGCATCAGCGAGCCAGCAGCCACATGGGCTACTTTTAAATTCTCAACCCCAAATCCTTTTAATGAATGGGTTTCAAAATGATCGGTCAGCAGCTTGTAGCCGTAATCTCCATCGTACACCCAGTCTTCGATAAAACTGATGTTATGATGATTAAGCGTTTCATCAAGCTTGTTTTTAAGCTTTTTCTGAACCAGAATTTCTGCAGGCTGAATGGCGGCTAAAAGACTATCCAGATGATTTTCATCAATATGGCTGAGGGCAAATTCCCCCGTTGAAATATCCGAAAAAGCTACGCCTACGGTAGAGCCATCCCAATGTAGGGAAGCGATGTAATTATTCCGCTTGTGGTCCAGCAGCTTTTCCGACATGGTGATCCCGGGCGTGGTAATCTCCGTCACTTCTCGATCCACGATTTTACGGCCGGCTTTTTTGGCATCTTCGGGATCTTCCGTCTGATCGCAAACGGCTACTTTATATCCTTTTTTAACCAGCTTTGGAAGATAATTATCGAGTGCGTGATAAGGAAAGCCAGCCAAAGGTGTTTCATCTCCGCCATTATTACGTTTGGTAAGCGTGATGCCCAGTTCCTTACTCACCAGTTTGGCATCATCCGCAAAAGTCTCATAAAAATCACCCACCCGAAACAGCAAAATAGTGCCGGGATGTTCATCTTTAATTTGAAAATACTGCCGCATTAGCGGAGTTTGTTTTTTAGCACTCATGCGCTCGAAATACCTGTTATAGGCTAATAAATTGCTCGAATTTAGGCTTGGAACTTAGTAAGGAAAAGCGTGAAAAGCATGAATGGATGTTAGTAATAAAATTCCCTGAGTTTCGGGCCTTCACTATGAAAAATTAAAATGCGATGGTTTTTTCCAACATCAAGGGATGCAGGTTTTGATTAGTTTGGAATCTCTTATTATATCAACTACGTATAATCAACAATGTTACCTGATTTCTGAATTTGGGCATCATAAAACATTTAGAAGCATTCTCGTTTGGAATTCATGATTCAACCTGCGAATTTTAGGCGATTATAAACCATAGGAAGGTTGTGAAAAAATTTAAAGAATTTTGGAAACGCATTGCAAAGTTGGCGGGCAAGAAGGATCTTTTTTTCAATGCCTCCGCAATTACATTTAATCTGTTTATCTGTGCGATTCCGTTTACGCTCATTCTCATTTCCATCATCGGGTACCTGCTCTCGGTGGATGAAGCTTTTAATGAAATTGTTCGCTACGGGCGAGAGTTCTTCCCCAGTTTCACCTACGAAACGCAAACAAATGATGTGTTTCGTGGCGCTATTACGATAGAAACACTTCTCAAACCGCTGGTTGGAGCTCGGAAACTATTCGGTATCATTGGTATTACCGTATTACTGTTTTTTACTCAGGGATTGATACACAGCCTCAGGCACGTAATCTTCGACACCTTCGACATCAAAGAGAGTAAACATCCGCTTATGGAAGTAGTTTATAACTTCTTTGGTTTTAGTCTGATAGGTTCGGTTTTTCTGTTTTTCAGCTTAGCGGTTTCTACGCTTTCATTATTCAACTTAAGCCGAATTGAGCTTCCCTATACCAGTATCGTGATTGAACTTCCTTGGATTTATGATGTATTGAATTTCATTTTACCTATCACGCTGGCCTTTTTCCTTCTGTATGTTGTTTTTAGATTTGTAAGTGAACGAAAAATAAAGCCAAAAGTGGCTTTAATGGGTGCCGTTACTTATACCATTCTTTTTGAAATCGCTAAATTTGGTCTAAGCTCGTATCTCGGTTATGCGATGTCAACGTATCGCTACTTCTACCAAGGATATACCTTGCTTATTTTATTGGCTATATGGACGTTTTACACCGCCCTCTTATTTGTGATAAGCGCCATCATGGCTCGAGCTTACAAAGATGTGTATATAGAAGATAAACCGGTGATTAATGAAAATCCCTACACGGCTATTTCGTGATGGTAAAAAAGTTACCAAGGTCTTTTTATGAGCGTGATGATGTCGTTCAAATAAGCAAAGAGCTGATTGGTAAAGTACTTTGTACGCGGCTTGAAGGCATTTTAACCACAGGAAAAATCGTAGAAACCGAAGCGTATAATGGACGAACAGACCGTGCTTGTCATGCTTTTCCGAATGTAAGAACTGCCCGAACCGAAACTATCTACGGTCCGCCCGGACACGCGTATGTATATCTGTGCTATGGAATCCATCATCTTTTTAATGTGGTAACAAACCTGGAGGGACTTGCTGATGCTATTTTAATACGTGCCGTGGAACCGCTAAAAGGAAAGGAGATTATGGTGGAAAGAAGAAAAAAGCCTTCGCTGAAACCGGTTATTGCCAATGGGCCCGGAAAGATGTCTCAGGCTTTGGGAATCCGAACGGTAAATAATACCGAAGATCTAACGGGAGAAACTATCTGGATTGAAGACCATGGGGTTTTGTTATCGGAGAATGATATGGAGCAAAGCCCCAGAATTGGCGTTGATTATGCCGGCGAGGACGCCCTCTTACCCTGGCGCTTTACTTTGAAAGGATCGAAATGGGTAGGTAAATAATTCAGCGGAAATAAAAAACCCGATATGGATATCATACCGGGTTTTGAGTTTCGTAGTTAAGGATGTTATCAGCCTTTGTTACCGTCTTTAGCCTCATCCATTTCCGTTTTTACTTTCTCAAAACGCTTAGCAACTTCAGGATTGGTTTGGATAGCCTGTGCTAATTGTTGAAACTTTGGAATTGTCAGCCCTTCTTCTTCAATAGCACTCATGTATTGTTGACGGGATTCTTGACTGATCTGCATGAGCTTTGGCTGTACTTTTTGAAGCGTTGCCTTCTCATCTTCAGTCATTCCAGCATCATTTGCAGTTTGAGGATTTTGCTGCGCCATCATTATTTGCTGAAACCGAGTGTATTCCATTTCCTCTTCTTTCAGAAGGTCTTTCACCTTCTCGTCGGTCTTCATCTGAATATTTTGTGCGGCATCAGAAACATGAACCACCATTTGGAGATCTTCTTTGGATATTTCATCGGCACTTAATGCTTTAGGTTTTGGGGGCATTTGTTGCTGTTGTGCTAAAAGTGGGTTGGAGCCAATAAGCACCCCTAATACAATTAAAAAAGTATATTGCGCTAAATTCTTCATTTCTAAAATTATGTTTTAATATTTAATTATTAATAAGAGGGCTTCGAAAAATCAAGGATTTTACAAGCCAGCAATGAGTAACTAACATGCTTTTGCGTACTAATGCAAACTAAAGAAAGGGATTTTTGTTCTGCCTGCCTCCGGTTTTTACAGTTTGTTACATCAAGGAGAAGAGCTCTGGTGTGAAACATTCCGCTGAGTAAATAAAACCCGATATTAATTCAATATTAAAGAAATTATTATCAGGTTGCTTATGTTATACAGCCTAATAAATCCCATAAAATTAAAAGAACGGCGTTAAAGCCTTCATTAAATATTCTATTCCAATCATGAAAAAACTCAATAAAATTACGACCATCTTTGCCATTGGCTTGTTTGCATTATCTACGCTGGCGCTTACCAAACGAGCGAGCAACAGCTGGAATATCGACAAAGCTCACAGTGCCGTAAATTTTAAAGTGACCCATTTTTTTACTCCGGTAAATGGTCAATTCAACAATTATGAAGCAACCATACATTTTGATCCTGAACATCTCGATGAAAGCAAGATTGATGTAGCAATTATGGTAAACAGTATTGATACTAAAAATGCGAAGAGAGACGGCCACTTAAAAACGGATGATTTTTTCCATGCAGAAAAGTATCCCACAATCTCCTTCAAAAGCACCAGTATTGAAGCCAAAGGCAACAATAAGTTTGTAGCACACGGAACGCTCACCATTAAGGAGGTTTCCAAAGAAGTGGAGCTACCATTTACGCTGTTAGGTATGAAAGATCATCCCATGAAAGAAAATGCTTTGATTGCAGGTATTACCGCTTCCACCAAAATTGACCGTACAGATTTTACGGTTGGCACTGGCGACTGGGCTTCTGATGCGGTTATTGGTGATGAAGTGACCATAGATCTGAACTTGGAGATGAGCGCTCCCAAATAAAGTAAAATAGGGGTTTTACAAAACCTTGTAAGAAATACTCTATATTTTGAAAGCATCGTTTCATTTGGGACGATGCTTTTTTTATTTTACCCATTCACATTAATAGGAGCCAGACCCATGAACAGGAAACGTTTTACAGTATTATCCGGATTTATTTTAGTAGCCGCACTCTCAAGGTTGTTACCGCATCCTTATAACTTTGCACCCATGGGTGCTATGTCTCTTTTTGGAGCGGCCTATTTCACCGACAAAAAATTCTCATTTTTGCTTCCGCTCTTTGCAATGTTTGTGAGTGATTTGCTGGTAAACAACTTGCTCTATTCTTCCTATTATGGTGGATTTACCATCTTTACTCCCGGATTTTACTGGATGTATGGTGCCATTGCTCTAATAGTAGTAGCCGGTATGTTCATCCTGAAAAAAGTAAATGTTAAAACGGTAATAGCAGGAAGTTTAACCGCTTCCATTATCTTTTTCTTGGTTACCAATTTTGGTTCCTGGATAGTTAGTCCTACATACCCAATCACTCTTTCCGGGTTGTTAATGAGTTATACAGCGGGAATCCCTTTCTTCCATTATACCGTATTGGGGGATCTGGTTTATTGTGGTGCCATGTTCGGAGCTTTCGAATATGCCAAGCAACGAGCGTCAGTTTTACAGTCTGTCAATTTAAAATAGCCCGCATGGAATTCCCTTTTTTTAGAGATAGAAGCCTGCTCAGCAATGGGGAATTATCGTGAAGAAAATTCTGATTACCGGAGCTACCTCAGGCATTGGGAGGGAGCTGGCCATCCAATTTTCGGCACAAGGGAATAGGGTAGCCCTCACCGGGCGCAGAACCGAGCGTCTTGAGCAATTAAAAGACGAAATAGGGGATCTTGCTTATATCCAAACGCTGGATGTAACCGACCATGATCGCGCAGAAGTAGTGTATCAACAACTGATTGACGAGATGGGTGGAATGGATATTATGGTGCTGAATGCGGGAATAGGCCGAATCCAAATGCTACCGCCGTGGAAAGCGGAGGCCAAGCTGATTGAAGTAAATGCGCTGGCTTTTGCGCATGGCTGCCATTTTGCCTTCGAGTATTTCCGGAAGCAAGATAAAGGACAGATTGTGGGAATGTCGTCGATGGCCGCTTTGCTTGCCCATCATCGGGCTACCTCATATACGGCATCCAAGCATTTTATTTCTAATTACATGACGGGGTATCGCCAAAAAGCTAAACGGGTGAGCGCTGATATCTCGATTACTGAAATTCGACCGGGTTATGTGTTGACGGAAATGACGGAACGCGCACGGGGTATGTTCTGGGTAGCGACGGTTGAGAAAGCCACGGGCCAAATAATTAAGGGCATCGAAAAAAGGAAGCGTTATGTATATGTGACCAAACGATGGCAGTTACTGGCTTGGGTAGCGAAATTAGTACCAGAATGGGTTTGGGATAGGATTTGATATCAACTTATGAAGCGAGGTTGCACGATCTAAATTTATCATTTGAGAATCTCTCTTAAATTCCCGCAAGAAAAGACGGAAAAGTTGAACCCGATTAGGTAGAAATTCCGGCAATCAGCGGAGATTACTTATTTTTGAGAAGCGATAGTTGAACGCTTTTTTCGGTATCCTTTAACAGGATTTTCTTCCCATGCTTTTTGATACTGGCTAATTTCTCACTTTGAATTTCCCCGGCCATAGTACGGACTTCATCCAGATGCTCCTTCCATATGTTAGAGAAAAGATCTCGGGTAACCTCGGAGGAGGAAATGGGCTTTTCATCCTTCTTATTTCGCCCAAACGATAAAATATGATTCTTCATTTCTTGCTTTGATTTACTCATAGCTCTTTTCTCAATTCAGACTTTCATTAGTAATTAAAAAATCTAATACAGAATGCTAACGTAAGTTATTCGAAGTTCATTTTACGCCATTTTGAATTAAGTAATGGAGCTATAATTTACACCGTGTACTGTTCGTCGATTCCACATAGGTTGATTCAAGCTTGTTACATCAATAAAAGAAATTTGAGGCAGACCTTCATCCTATTTTTTAAAGATGAGCTTTATCTAAACACCAGTATTATTAACTCTGTTCAATTAAAAAGCGAGTTTCAAGATATGAGCTACGCCTACACACGTATTTCCTGAATTTTAGGCAACAAGATTTTCTAATAATGTATGGGGATAAAGATTAGCCAAAACGGGTCACATTAAATTTACGGGGATTAAGCAAATAATTTCTCCAATCTAAACAGGAAAAAAGTTGTGTCCGTTACTCCTCTTAAATTCGCTCTAAATAGTTTGATTTTTGCATTAAATGATTCCGCATTAGCATTTG
>JBDNFJ010000378.1:0-3633 GCA_041689895.1 Gracilimonas sp.
CGCTTAAATGTTTGCCGTAAATCTACATGTCCGTCTGTTTTAGGAACCTGAATCACTTCACCCCGAAAATAATTCTGCTGCATTACCCGCAGCATGGGATCTGCATCCATAGAAGAGGCTTCCTGATTCCAGGTTATGATAATGGTTTTTTCTTCATATTTATCTGAAAATACATTTAGCTCACGGGGTAGTTCATAAGGCCCGTCAATTACAATGCGCTGTGGCTGACGTCCCGAAACATGGCGAACAGAAAGCGTTGGGTTATCTACCATGGCGGTAGTGCGCCCCACCAAGACGGCGTCATATTCTGCCCTCCATGCATGTACTAACTTTCGGGATTGCTTGCCGGTGATCCACTGAGATTCACCATCGGCGGCAGCCAGAAAACCATCGGCTGTTTGTGCTATTTTGAGCGTAATAAACGGTCGCCCAAATGTTTGATGATGAATGAAAAATTCATTCAAAGCTTCGGCTTCATTTTCCAAAAGCCCTACTTCAACTTCAATACCTTTATTACGAAGATGTAGAATCCCTTTTCCATTAATGGCGGTATTTGGATCTTGCATTGCAACCACCACTTTTTTGATTGGCAAGGCACTTAGCATGTGCGCGCAGGGAGGCGTTTTTCCATGATGTGAGCAAGGCTCCAACGTCACATATACGGTAGCATTTTTCAGAGAGCTTCTATTGCCAACGGAATTTACCGCGTTGACCTCAGCATGTGCTTCCCCATACTTTTTATGATATCCTTGCCCAATAAGCTCTCCTTCTTCCGAAACAATCACGCAGCCAACCAAAGGGTTGGGGGCTACATATCCTTTTCCCTTTTCAGCAAGGCGGAGCGCCTTAGCCATCCAATATTCGTCGGTATGAGTGTTTTTTGCAACCATATTGAAATGTACAAGTTTTTTAGAAACCGGAAATAAAAAAAGGGTGAGAAGAAACTCCTCACCCTAAGACCTTAAATAAAATCCATTAAATTATTGGCGAAGCAGGCGAGATCGATTGTCCACAATATTCGCATTTTCACGAAGCTGATCTAACCAAATAGACGTAAACTCCTGCGTTCTCTGTTGTTCCAAACGCTGACGGATGCTATTTCGTGTATCCTTATCTAAGTTCGCCAGATCTGCATCAGTTTTTCTGATTACCTTCACTACAAATACTGCACTATTTCCGGTTAGTGCATCTGAGGTCTCGCCTTCACCCAAGGCAAACATAGCACCTATAATCATGGGCTCTCGGCCGGCACCGGGAAGAACGGATGCGCTTCCTCTTAGGTTGCTCTCATTCTTAATTTCTTTGCCGGATGCGTTTGCTAATTCATCCAAGGTAGGATTTTGATTCAGCATTTTTTCGACTCGATCGCGGGTTAATTCCTTACGCCGTTCTATTTTAACAGAGGTTTCAACCTGTGATTTCACCTCATCAAGTGGCCGATATCCTTCGGGCGTAATATCTTCTACTTTAATCACTACAAAATCGGAGCTGAGTTCGATTACATCAGAAATAGCTCCTTTCTTGGCCTTTTCAAGAAAATTCATGATTTGCTTACTGGATCCTAAGCCCGAAATAAATTCACTGCCTTTAGTAGCAAATGCTTCCTTGCTTTCCAAGTTGCGAGTTTTAACTTCGTCTTCATAACTGCTTTCTTCCGAGGCAAAAAACTCGAAATCGGAGGCGTGGTCATTGGCTTCATCAATAGTTGCCGGAAGCGCCTGAATGTTATAGCTCATGATTTGAAATTTAATTTCATTTCCACGAGCGGCTTCTTTTTTCAGCAAAAACGCCTGACCTGCATTCAACTGTATATCTGAAACTTCTCCAACTTTAAGATCCAGAACCGCCTGATAATCATCACTGACATCTGCTTTCTTCACAAAGCCGGGGCGGTAATCTGTTGAGGAAGCTTGACGAACTAAAAATAGAGAATCGCCTTCGGCTTCAGCAAATGGCTGTTTCAGTTCTTCGAGGTCCTCAATAATTTGTGCCGTATCGGCGGCGGTAGGCATCTTACTGAACTTCACATATTTAATGCGATAGCTTTCTTCGCGACTAAAACGATCTTTGTTCTTGTTATAAAAGGTCTTCAAATCGCTATCCGAAATATCCAATTCTTGCTCGGTTACTTCGCTATATGGGAAACGCAGATAATCAACATTTTCCGTCGTGTTATTGCGAATATAATCCTGTTCCACTTCCCCTTTTGTAACCTGCAAACCCGCTGTAATATAATTATTCAACTTCTGCTGGCGACGTTGTTCACGTAATTGCAACTCGAGAGCAACCGCCTGCTGAGAGAATTCGCTGGATGATAGTACTTGCTTAACGGCGGCTTGGTCGATGGTGCCATCTTCGCGAGTGAAATTTTGGCGTATTACAGGAGCCGGGTTATCACCGTAAACCATATCTAATACTTCCTGATCAGAAACGGTGATGCCCAACTCATCCATTTTCTGGCTTAATAGTCTGGAGTTTACCAACTCGTTCCACACTTGCGTCTCGTAGTAAGCGCGCATTTCCGGTGTCATTGAGTTTCCGGTTTGCTGGCTGTAAGCATTTGAATAATATTGTATGCGGCTCTGGTATTCTTCATTCGTGATCTTATCGCCGTTAACGGCACCTAAAGAACTTGGACCAGCTTGCACTGCATCAAAAAAGTTTACATCCGACAACACCCACAAAAGGCCAAAAGATCCAATCAGCACCCACAAGATGATACCGGTGCTGTTCCTCATTTTTTCCATTACAGCCATAAAAGGTTACCTCTAAAAAACATTAAATTAAATTGCGATTTTGATTCCTGTCGGCGTCTGCTTTAAACCTCTGACAGTAAGCTTGGAAATATAAGCCAATAACGAAGGAATTAAAAGCAAATTAACACCGGTTGCTGGTTAAAATACCTCAATCAGGCGCATGTGCTTTAAATACTTTCCGGGATCTTCGTTAATATCTTTTATTAATTGGATAAGATTGACCGAAAGGCTGTCTATATTATTATAAAGCGAGGGGTCGTTCACCATCTTTCCCAGTGAGCCTTCTCCATTATTTATCTTGGTAAGCACCTCATTTAACGTCAAATTCGTTTCATTTAAACCGGTGCTCAGATTTTTTAACTCACTGCTGGTTGCTTCAAGATTGGCAATCATAGTCGTGATTTTTTCTTTATTGTTTGCGCTGAGATCATCCAAATTAGTAAGCATGCTTTTGGCCTCTCCTATCATCTCATCCAAATCATTCTGGCGTTTTTGGATCAGGCTGTTCAATGAGCTGGTAGAGGATTCCAAGTTCTGAATAATGCTGTTTATATTTTCTTTATTCTCTTCATCCAGCGTTTCATTCAGGCTGGTAACCAGTTGTTCAACTCCGCTTATAGATCCCGAAATGTCGGAGCTCAGTTTTTCTCCTTCTTCGGCAAAACTATCCATCATTCCTTGTTCAAATATGCCTTTAATGAAGCCTTCATATGAAACCATTTCGGTAGATGAAGACTTTTTGATTTCTATGAATTTACCTCCCAATAAACCGCTGGATCTTAAAATGGCAATAGAACCTTCCGGTATTCCATAATTCTCTTCAATATTCAAGGTTACTAAGGTAGAATCGGAGGGAAGTAGTTTCATTTTTTTCACA
>JBDNFJ010000379.1:0-26497 GCA_041689895.1 Gracilimonas sp.
ACATTCATTTGTTCTACATTTTTGATCTCCAGCTTCTTAAAGAAATTTTGGGCATCGGTATTAAACAAAATACGCAGCGCATACTGCTTAATTTCAGGAGCCATTGCTCGCTCATAATTTTCCCAAAATGTTCGCTGCATGTCGGGATCCTTCAGTGATTTATTTCCCCTATATAATCCATAAAAATAGGCTCTGAATAAATCCACATCCTGAATCACCGCCGCATATCGTAAAATAACGCGCTGATTGGTTTCAGAAAGCTCATAGTTATCCGCTAATCTTCCGATAGCCAAAGCGGCTTCAAACTCGTAATCCGAGTCGATGATCGATTTAAAATTCTGAACCAATAAATCTAACGATTCTTGATTTCCCTGCTTCCCCAAAACTAAACTCACCCCTTTTCGCGCCGACTCTCTTCGGTTCCATAAATCATGAAGTCGAGTCCGCTGCTTTCCAGTCAACTCATGGGTACTCAATGCCATCCAAGCAACCTCCGAGTTATCATACTGTACTTTGGTAATGAATTCATCCATATCATCAACAGGCGTACTTGCCAAAGCGCGCCAAGCTTGCTGTTGCACCTCTTTCTTAGAATAGTCGGTAAAAGTTAAAAGAGAATCGGCATTACGCTCAAAAACAAAGTCATACAATTCGGGATAATCCTGCGTCATCAATTTGGAATAAGCACTTTCCTGAACGCAAGAAATTCCTACTAATGGAATAATTAACAAAAAGAAAAGTCTGTACATGTATTTTACACATTTATTATTGGATTTCATCACCAAACTCCGTTTATTACACATATTTCATACATTAAATTTATCAAGCTATGGACAATGCACATTTAACTCACAAACAAAACGAATTCTTCACTTACATTGTAGAATATAAAAAGGAAAATGAAGTCTGGCCCACATATCGTGAGATAGCCGACCATTTTGGCTTTGCTTCTCCAAACAGCGTGACCCAAAATATACAGGCGTTACTTAAAAAAGGCTATTTGATTAAACGGAATGATGAAGAGTATGATCTGCCCGCCGAAAAGAAGAGTCTTTTTGGGGATACGGAAGAACATGAGGGCATTCCAGTTCGTGGACTAATTGCAGCCGGCTACCTCCAAGAGGCCGTAGAAGCCAATTTAGGCAGCATTACCATGGATACCTTATTCCCAAATCTGAAGGACCTTTTTGCCCTTCGTGTCTCGGGCTTTAGCATGAAAGACGTAGGAATTTACGACGGAGACTTTGTTCTGCTGATGGACACCGATGTAAAAAATGGAGATATCGGTGCGGTACTTTATGATGGTGAAACCAGCCTCAAAAAAATCTACTGGGATGATAATGGCTTGCGTTTGGAACCCGCCAATCCTGAGTATGACGAAATCTTTATAGAGCCCGATGTATTTGAAGAAGTCCGTATTATTGGGAAATATATCGGGCATGTAAACCGTCAAGGTTTTCAGCGAGCTGTACCTAAAGTAGCCTAATTAAGATAGCTGAGAATTATCCCTTTTATATATAATGGGATTTTTCTTTCTCTGAATGGTTGTACTCACCCAAGGAACCTTAAGCTGTTTAGGAGCCGTAACAAAGCGCCCGTTTGCATCTTTGCGGGCTTCTTGAAGCTGCGAATCTTTGATCCAGGCACCCCCCCCATCGTGTTGCAATCGTTTAGAGTTTTTAAATTTAAACGCTTGTTCGTGTAAAGATGGTAATTTTTTCATGGTATATACCTAATTTACTTTCCCTCAAATTTAATGGAAGTTTATGAAACTAACAGCATAGATTTGCTTTGTTTTGTACCAACTATGCCTTATCTTTTCAAGCTCTAAATTAAATGCAAAAGAAAGAAATTAACTGATTATGTACGCTATTGTTGAAATAGGCGGACACCAATACAAAGTAGCCGAAAACGACGTGCTTTTTGTTGACAAACAAAACGCCGACGATAAAAAGCTTACATTTGATAAAGTGTTGCTAATTAAAGATGACAACGGAAATGTGAATGTTGGAACTCCCGTTGTTAAAGATGCCGAAGTTTCCGCCACTATCCTGGATACCGTTAAAGCTGACAAAGTTTTAGTATTCAAGAAAAAACGCCGTAAAGGATATCAAAAACTGAATGGTCACCGACAAGTGATGTCTCAAATTCAAATTGAGAGTATTTCTACTTCCGGTTCCACTTCTACAAAAAAAGCAGCGAAAAAGAAAGACGCTCCCGCTCCTAAAAAAGCAGAAGCGAAGAAAGAAGAAACTGCTGATTTAAGCTCAATTACTGTTGCTGAACTTAAGGATTTAGCAAAAGAAAAAGGCCTGACTGGTTACTCCAGTTTGAGAAAGGCTGAATTAATTGAAGCTTTACAATAAATTTTCATTATAAACCCTTACTATTATGGCACATAAGAAAGGTCAAGGTTCTACAAGAAACGGTCGCGATTCTAAACCAAAAATGTTAGGTGTTAAGAAATTCGGTGGCGAATTTATTCGCGCCGGTGGCATTATTATTAGACAGCGTGGCACCAAGTTTCATCCCGGTGACAACGTAAAACGTGGTGGTGATGATACTTTGTTTGCTACTTCTGATGGCACCGTAAACTTTGCTGTTCGCTCTGGTGGACGCAAGCACGTGAATGTAGATCCTGTAAACTGATCTAAGTACAACAGAAATTTAAAGCCCTGTTCATAATTTTTGTGCAGGGCTTTTTTTATATCTTAGCATTTATGGAACACCCAATCATCCCCGGACTCGATCTTCCGGTTCGCACCATTTACTGTATTGGGCGTAATTATGCGCAGCATGCTAAAGAGATGGGAAACCCAATTCCTAAAATGCCCTTGGTTTTCTTAAAGCCATTGGGCACTATTTGTTATGATGGATCAACCATTCATTTGCCTATTCAAAGCAATGAGATTCATTTTGAAGCCGAGATTGTAATTGCAATTTCTAAAACAGGAAAGAATATTCCACACGGCTCAGCTATGGATTATGTAGGCGGCTACGGAGTTGGTATCGATTTCACAGCTCGCGACATTCAGAGCATTTCTAAGAAACAAGGCCACCCATGGAGTATTGCGAAAGGGTTTGATGAATTTGCGCCTATTAGCACTTTCTGTAAGGTAGATGAAATTGAAGATCCGGATAATTTAGATTTGAAATTATTTCAAAACGGCTTCGTTAAGCAGCATGGAAATACATCAGAAATGATATTCCCAATTCCCAATTTGATCACCTTTTTGTCTACAATTTACACCCTACATCCCGGCGATCTCATTTTTACGGGAACCCCCGAAGGCGTTGGTCCCGTTAATAGCGGAGACACACTGGAGGTCATTCTCAATAATGGAACCCAAACTTTAACTGTGAATATAGAGTAAGATTTGCGACTATTTTTTCTCGTACTGATTACATTTCTCACCTGTTCTACTTCTTTGAGATCTCAGAATTACTTGTGGCCAAGTAGCTCGGGGCAATTCTTGAGTTCTACTTTTGGTGAAACCAGATCGAGTCATTTCCATGCCGGCTTAGATATCAAAACATGGGGACGTGAAGGCTATCGGGTATTCGCATCCCGAGAAGGCACTTTATACAGATTGCTGGTTGCTGAACGCGGTTATGGAAATGCCGTTTATTTAAAACATCCCGACAACACGTTTACCGTATATGCTCATTTACAGCGATTTAATGATGAATTTCAGTCGATAGCAGATTCTATTCGAATGCCCAACTTTACTTTTGAGATGGATGCTCTGCTTGATTCTATGAACATGCATGTAAAACAGGGACAAGTAATCGGATATTCCGGCTCTACAGGAATTGGTCCGCCGCATCTTCATTTTGAAGTTCGAGACTCCCTCGAAAATCCCGTCAATGCACTCACTACCAATCTAAAAGTTCAAGATGATATCCCACCCATCTTTTCCTCCCTAATTGTTGAACCCATTACCAAACAATCAGCCATTGAAGGCCGACCGGTTTCTTATGCACTTTCTCCAAAGAAAATAAATGGGCGATACAACTTTGGAAAAATTAGGATTGCGGGTGATGTTGGGTTAGCCGTCAACGTATTTGACCAAGCCAACAAAGTGTATAATCCCTACGCCGTATATTCGCTCGCATTGCTTCAAGATGCCGATACACTTTTTTATGAGGAACTAAATACACTCAGCTACAACAATCCGGAAGAAATGTTGTTAGATCGTATCGCACGCTTTGGATCAAATAAAAGGGGATATCAGCGCTTGTATGCCAAAGATGGACAAGACAATCCTTTTTATCTGAAAGTGAGTCCCAAAGCAATAATTAAAGCCAAAGACACCACCAAAACATACACCATTATTGCTTCCGATTATTTTGGGAATATATCACAAGCCACGGTTACCATAGTCCCAGATTCCTCTTCCTCTCCCGGAAAACCAGCTTTTGACACTTCTCCAAAAAACTGGTATTGGAATGAAAATTGGGTTTCTACTAATTTGAAATCAACTATCGACCTCACCAAGACTATGGGAGGATTTCCTTGGCAAAAGGATCAAGAAATCATTTATCCGGATACATCTACCCTGCTTCTTTTTACTCGGATATCTCCCGGCGAGCAAACAAAAATCGTGTTACCCGACCATCGTCTTCTCATTCGATTTGGCAAACAAGCTTTTTTCGATACGCTCTCGGTCGTGTCTTCCTATCAAGTTAAAAACGATCAAGCATTTATTTCTATTCAGCCCCAAATGTTAGCTTCAAAATCAGAATTTGGCCTGGAGTTTTTTATGGGTTCTTTGTTTGAGCCCGGTAATAATTATCATCTTTTCCGTATCGATCCAAAGGATGGGGACCTTTCATACATTGATTCCGAGCTTATCGGGCGTACCATCCATGCATATCCATCCGCTTTAGGTGAATTTGTTATTCAACCCGATAATGATCCGCCGACCCTATCCAACTTCAGGATTTACAAAACCGATTATGGGAAATGGCGAGCTTCGGTACACGTAGAAGATAACTTAACGGGAATTAATTCTTCCACGGCCAAATTTATCATAAATGGTAAACGTGGAATTGCGGAGTATGATTATGAGGAGGAATTACTCATTTACTATCATCCTGCGTTCGCTCCCGACTCTACCAATCAAGCGGTAATTTCTGTAAAAGATAAAGCCGGAAATACAGCCTCTTACGAATTCGAAGAAGTGTATTCCGGCTCATAGCATTATAAATAAGCGATACAACTTATTTCAACCAATACACTTTTGGGTAGCGTTTTCACGGCAACGGTTTCGCGAGCGGGAGGCTCAGACTCAAAACGTGCTCCGTACACCTCATTTACTGCGGCAAAGTCGCTCATATCAGCTAAAAAGATCGAACATTTTAGCACTTTTGAGAAATCAGATCCGGCTTCTTCAAGCACGGCTTTCATATTTTTCATCACTTGTTTAGCCTGATCGGCAGCAGTGCTACCCACAATTTCCATATTATCAGGATTTAATGGGATTTGTCCTGAGCAATATAAAATGCCATTATGTGAGGTAGCTTGGCTATATGGGCCGATAGCGGCGGGTGCGTTGTTGGTTGAATGTATATTTTTCATATAAATGTTTGTTATAAATTAGTAAAAACTAAAAATGAAAAGCATCTGTGCTAATAAATTGCAGAAAGCAGCACATATGATTATTTTCGTAAACATATAAATTTGACCTGACTTCAACCAAATTCAATTTTACAAAAAATGAAAAAGCTATTCAGAAATTTACTCACTGCGACTTTATTTGTGGGGATCCTGGCCAGTTGTGAAACATCAGATCCTTTGATTGAGGAAGCACAAAAAAACATTTTTACCCAGAATTTTGATTCTG
Source organism: Gracilimonas sp. (assembly GCA_041689895.1). Taxonomy (GTDB): domain Bacteria; phylum Bacteroidota; class Rhodothermia; order Balneolales; family Balneolaceae; genus Gracilimonas. Next base: position 5,847 of record JBDNFJ010000379.1, read on the forward strand.
CTCTCGCAGTTCTCGATCGGGCCATTCAGAAAAGCCCCGAAAGTGGACTTCCCTACTATTATAAAGCAATGGCTTATTCCGAGAAAGCTATAACCATCCCTCAGGCAGATGAAAGAAAACCTGACTATAAGAACTTCAGATCATCCATTACTAAAGCACGCGATCTTTTTGACGCCCAAGAAGAAGCCCCGGCTGAAGCATCGGATGTTCCCAATCTAATCTTCAACACATGGGGATACGAGCACAACCAAGCTATTGAGTATGTAAATAACGATAGCGTGAGAGCAACCGTAGAAGATCCACTGCAAGTGGCTATTGCTCACCTCGAGAACGCCGTAATCATCAATCCTGACAGTACGCTTTCATGGAATATTCTGGCGCAGGTACGTGGTATTGCCGGAGATAATGAGGGAGCTATTGAGGCACTTAATACTGCAATGGACATTGAATCTCCCGCTCCTGCTAATGATTTTCTTCGTTTAGGAATCTATTATGGAAATCTCGATCAGCCTAAAAAAGCCATGAATGCTTTAGAAGAGGGGCTTGAGCTTTATCCTGATAGTATCAAGATTGTTCAAAATCTTGCAGATGCTTATATGAAAGCCGGTTTTCGCGATAAATCTATCCAAACTATTCAGAACCTGATTAAAACCGATCCAAAAAATGCTCAGTATCATCTTGCATTAGGAACTCAGCTACTTCAGACTACTTCCAATATTTCTATGGATATCTCTGATGCTTATGATGAGATGTACAATCTCAAAACAGAGCTCCGTAAAAATCCTAAGAACAAAAAAGCACTCACCGCACGCGTAGATTCTCTGGAAAAAGCTATTGAAAATCAAAATGCTCAAATCAATAAACTCAGCAAAACTGCCGCAGATGAGTTAACAACTGTTACTGAGCTGCGACCAAATGATGATTTAGCATACAATTATTTGGGCATTACCTATCAGAATAAATATGCGGCCTTGTTTGAAAAGCGCAACAACACCAAAGATAATGATTTAGCTAATAAATATGACAAACAGGCTAAAGAAGAATTGCGCAAGGCTATGAAATACTTTGAAAAAGCAGCCGAGATCAATCCTGACAAAAAAGAATATTGGGATGTTCTATCACGCATCTACACCACGTTAGATATGCAGAAAAAAGCAAAAGAAGCACTTGAAAAAGCAGGCTCGTAATTGCTGATATACCTAAAAAATCAACTATGACTATTTCAAACTTTACCCGGCTTGCAGGCTTACTACTTGTGGCCGGGTTTTTTTATTCGTGCGGTTCCTCTCAAGCTAACATTGATGAGTTACTGGCAAACAAAAATTATCAACAGGCTATTTCTGAGATTGAAGCCAGGCTGGATGAAGATCCAAGGCAACCCTCACTTTATATACAGCATGCCGAGATTAATGCAGAGCTGGCCCAAGATACCGACCCCGAACTCAGATCTCCCTTTTATCATAATATAGTGGATGACTTTGGCTCAGCTATCGACTATGGTGCTACAAGCAACCAGGTAGCCACTATCGACAGCTTACGCCAACAATATTGGAAGTTGGAACATAATGCCGGCCTTAGAATGGCGGAGAACAAAGACGTTGACGAACCCTATCAAATCGCAAAAATTCATTTTGAAAATGCGCTGATTATTCGTGACGATGCGGTTAGTTCCTACCAAAACCTCTCGGTTGCAGAATTCAATTTGGGTAATTTAGATGCAGCCGTTCAAAGCATGCTGAATGCTATCGAATATTCCAGCAAACCAACGGCTGATATGTACGAGAATTTGGGATATCTGTATTTAGAGCAAGGGGATCCGGCTCAAGCCGCCCACTATTACGAAATGGCAAATACAGATATGAAGGAGGATTTGAACCTCGCTTTTGGCTTAATTAACGCATACATAGCCAATCAGAACCATGAAGAAGCAGCCAACATGCTGGAAACGCTGGTGAAAGCTAATCCTGAAAATGCCAACCTTCGTAATGTATATGGTACTCAACTTTATGCTATCACTTCGGGGATTATGAACGACCTGAAGCGGGCATACACGAATAATGATACCGTATTAGTAAAGCAAATACGGTTTGAGGCAGAAGGCATGAGTGATGAAGCTGAAAATCAGCTTATTGAAGCCTTCCGCCACGATACAGCCAATACCAAATATCTTGAAAGTTTAGCGGTATTCTATAACAACCTTTCTGCGCAATATCTCTCTTTATTGAAAGTAGCTTTTGACAGCGATCAGGCTGCCATTCAAAAGAAATCATCTACGCTCATAGATTTTGCGATTGATTATTATAAAAAATTGGTTGCTATAGATCCTAACAACGAGCAGTATATCGCCAAGCTTGATGTTCTGGTGCAATTAAAATAATTCTAATCCACTTTTTCTGACTAATTAGTTATGAAGTTTAATACCAAGACTATCCATGCCGGCCAAAAACCTGAAGAAACTTCAGGGGCCGTTATGCCTCCCATTTTTCAAACCTCAACCTATGCACAAGAAGCCCCCAACAAGCACAAAGGGTACGATTATGCACGGGTTGGAAATCCAACAAGAACCGCTTTAGAAAAAATGATTGCCGGACTTGAAGGCGCTGATGAAGCCGCTTGTTTTTCAAGTGGAGTAGCGGCCATGGATGCCGTGATGAAAATGTTGCGCCCCGGAGATCACGTGCTTACAACCAACGATCTTTATGGTGGCTCATACCGCTTATTTACTTCCGTTTTTGAACCTTATGGAATTGAGTTTACATTTGTAGATATGACGGATCTCGATAAGGTTAAAGAGGCTATTCGCCCCGAAACAAAAATGATGTGGATTGAAACACCTACCAATCCCCTGCTCCGTATCGTTGATATTGAAGCATTAGTTGGCCTCGCAAGCCCAAAGCATATTCTCACCGTGGTAGATAACACCTTTGCCTCTCCATATCTACAACGCCCATTAGAATTTGGGGCCGATGCGGTGTTGCATTCTGCGACCAAATATTTAGCCGGCCATTCTGACGTGATTCATGGTGTAGTTGCCAGTTCCAATAAAGAAATTATGGAGAATTTACGTTATCAAACTAAAACCTGCGGTGCCGTACCGGGGCCAATGGATTGCTACCTCACCCTTCGCGGCATAAAAACCTTGAGCATTCGCGTTCAACGTTCGGTAGAAAATGCCAAACAAATTGCATCGTTTCTTGAGGGGCATCCTCAAGTAGAAGCTGTTTTATACCCCGGGTTGAAATCACATCCACAGCACAAGCTTGCTGCCAAGCAAATGGATGATTTTGGAGCCATGCTTTCCTTCTCGCTAAAAAACGATTCTATTGAAGCGGCCGGTAAGTTTATGAGTAATACGAAGATTTTCACACTGGCTGAGAGTTTAGGCGGAGTTGAATCCCTAATCAGCCACCCGGCTTCTATGACACACGGTTCCATCCCAAAAGAAGTAAGAGAAAAAGCAGGACTGAAGGATTCTCTCATACGTATTTCAGTAGGCATTGAAGATGCTGAAGACTTAATCGAAGACTTGAAACAAGCATTTTAGCATGTTATCAATCCTGAGGCTTTAGTATCTTTCAGGCACTGAAAAAGTGCTTTTAAAAGAATATTAAATCTAAATATCAACCATCATGCAAGACGTAGTAATTGTATCTGCCAAAAGAACTCCAATGGGTGCCTTTGGCGGTGGTCTTTCCTCTTTTTCTGCTCCTGAGTTAGGTGCTTCGGCTATTTTAGAAGCGGTTAAATCCGGTGGCATAAAACCCAACGATGTACAAGAAGTGGTGATGGGAAATGTACTTTCAGCAGGAGTTGGGCAAGCTCCTGCACGGCAAGCTGCATTAAAGGCCGGCCTTAACGAAAAGACCCCAGCTACTACCGTCAATAAAGTATGCGCCTCAGGAATGAAGGCTATTATGATAGCCGCAGATCAAATTCGTTTGGGAGAAGCGGATATCATTGTTGCAGGTGGAATGGAAAGCATGAGTAACGTGCCTTATTATTTGCCCAAGCAACGTTTTGGTGCAAAATATGGGCATACCCAAGCCGAAGATGGTATTGTAAAGGATGGGCTTTGGGACGTTTATAATGATTACCTGATGGGGAATGCCGGCGACCTTTGTGCGCGTGAATGTAATATCAGTCGAGAACAACAAGACGAATACGCCATCACTTCGTACCAACGAGCTATTGAGGCTACCAAAAAAGGCTATTTCAAAGATGAAGTGATTACCATGAAGGTAAAAGACCGGAAAGGTAATGTTACGGAAGTCGTTAAAGATGAAGAGTTGGATAAAGTCCGATTCGAAAAAATTCCGGGATTACGCCCCGTTTTTAATAAGGATGGCTCGGTAACCGCTGCAAACGCCTCCAGCATCAACGATGGAGCAGCCGCTGTTTTAGTAATGAGTGCCGATAAAGCTAAAGAACTTGGCTTGAAACCGTTAGCTAAGATATTGAGCTCGGCAAGTGCAGCGAAAGCCCCCGAATGGTTTACTACTGCCCCATCCGACGCTATTCCCATAGCTCTACAAAAAGCTGGACTCACCAAAGACGATATTGACTTATTCGAGATTAATGAAGCCTTTTCTGTAGTTGCGCTGGCAAACAATGAGATTCTTGAATTAGACCCTAACAAGGTAAACATTCACGGTGGAGCTGTTAGCATTGGCCACCCACTTGGCTGTTCCGGGGCTCGTATTATCGTCACTTTGATTCACGCTCTAAAAAGAACAAAAGGTAAATATGGATGCGCCGGTATTTGTAATGGCGGAGGCGGGGCTTCCTCTATGGTCATTGAGATTATGTAATTTTACTTACATAGCCTGTTTCAAAATAGGTTCATTTTTTAATTGACATTATTAGTGTACAAACATATTATACAGCCGACCTGAAACAAAACGCAATATACTTATAGATTAACGTTACTATTCATCTTTCATCGTTACTAATAACACTGCGCAATATACTAATACACTTATCTTAACAGGTCCATCTTAACTCGAAGTACTATATACTCTATAGAAACACTGCTACAAAACTTTAAGCGTTAATCTACGCACACTGTAAATATTAGTTCCTTTATGCTTAACAGGCTGCTTTATATTAGTGGTTTGCTTTGCTTAATGATTGCGCCACGGGTCCAAGCCCAGCAACTGAAAGTAGTAGCAGAAACAAATTCCTTTACGGATTATGAACTCTTGAATGAGAATCTCAAGGTTTTATCTCCCATTGGGATCACTATACCTGTTTTAGGTAATACCCCTCGTTATCAGGTATTGGAACAATCTGTGTCTACCTTAGACGACCATCTTTCAAAAGAAAAGATGATGGTAATGGCGCTTTCTTCCATTAATGCCCCACTTATCGAGGTTGGAGAGGCGGGAATACAGCAAGGTGAGAAAGTAAGTCCCGCCAGTATTAATATTACACGAGCGGGTGAAGGGCAGTTGAAAATTCTCCGCAAACTGCGCCTTCGTATATATAAGGAAGGTGATCGGGTTCTTCCAAAAATGAATCTTTCCAAAGCCACACAGAATTCCTTTTTTGATAGCCGAATTTGGTATAAAATTCCTATCAAACAAAATAATATTTATGAGTTAGACGCTGCGTATTTGGAAGAATTAGGCATAGATGTACAAGCTATCGACCCCCGGAATATTCAGTTATGGGGCACCGGCGGATATCCACTGCCTGAGTTTAATAATGAAACTCGACCTGATCTCACCCAAATCCCCATTATTGTGGAAGGACAAGGTGACGGATCTTTTGACACTAACGATCGGATTCTTTTTTATGGTAACAGCCCTCACCAGGTTGTGCGAAATGGTGCTAAATTCTCGCATGTGCTTCATCCTTATAGTACCGAAAGCCATGTATTTTTAACCGTTGCAGAAACCGCCGGACTCAGGCTCACTCCTGTTAATAACAATCTGGCTCCTTCACGTACCATAACCTCATTTACTGATTTTATCTGGAAAGATGAAGTTTTGCATAAAGTAGAAGATCATCTAAAATCGGGCCGCGAATGGTTAGGTCAACGCTTTAACGCCTCCAGCAATGGAACGCGGGTAAATGTTCTTACCGATACTCTTGCCGGCTTGTTAGCCAATAAAACGCTCACCATTACCGGCCGATTTGTGGACCGCTCCACCAGTAACGCAAGCTTTAATATCGAGTTTAACGGCAATCCTTTACTTACGCTTTCAATTCCAAGAATCTCGTCCTATACGGCCAGTGATGGAGCCGCTGGCATTGCGCGGGATTTCACGCGCACTTTAAGTGCACCAAGTACCCCCATTATCAAGATTGATGCTACCTATAACCATAATGCGTCCGGCTCTACCGGCTTCGTAGATTGGCTGGAAATTACGGCAGAACGAGAATTATTGGCTCTAAACAATCGACTATATTTTTATTCTCCGATCAATGGTTCAGATAATGAACTGGTCGGTTACCAATTAAAGGAATTTAATAAGAAGCCGGTTGTTATGGATGTGAGTGATGTAACCGCGCCTAAATTACTATCGGTTTCGAGTGCCGGAAATGATTTTATGCTGCATTATTTCTCAGGCACAGATTTAACGTTCATTGCACAATCTGAATTCAGTAAACCGGCTATGGGGACTGAGGTAGCACCGCAAAATCTAAAAGCTCTTACAGCCTATCCCGATTATATCATTATTGCCCCTAACGAATTCTTAGAATATGCGGATGAATTGGCAAACTACCGGGCAAATAAAGATGGCTTAACACCGGTTGTGGTAACACAAAATCAGGTTTTTAATGAGTTTTCAGGCGGAAGCGTTGACCCCTCGGCTATCCGGGATTACGTAAAATTTTTATACGATCGTGCACTCACTGGCGGACAAGTTCCTCCCAAATACCTGCTGCTTTTTGGAGATACTACCTTTGATTATAAGAATATCACCCCCGACAGTTACACCAACCACATAGTTACTTACGAAAGCAGAGAATCATTACATAGAACCCAATCTTTTGCTAGCGACGATTTCTTTTCACTACTGGATGACAATGAAGGAGACCTTGATATAATAGGAAGTGGAAATACACCCAATTCGCATCTTGCAGATATTGGTGTTGGAAGAATCTCTGCCCAAACACGTTCTGAGGCCGCAACTGCTATTCAAAAAATAAAAGATTATGAGGCTCCTTCAAATACCGGAAACTGGCAAAATATTTTCACCTTTGCGGCAGACGATGACTTCCCCGACATAGAACGGAATAAGGATCTTCATGTATTGAATGCCGATGGCACCGCTGAGCGGATGAATATTGCTGAACCTGGCCTGCGCATCAAAAAGATTTATGAGTTTGCATATCCGGTTGAAATCACCGGTTCTGGTAGAAAAATTCCCGGTGCTACCGACGCATTTTTAGCCGCCTTAAACAATGGCACACTGGTGTTGAATTATTCCGGCCACGGTAACGAGCAAACCCTTTCTGACGAGGAGCTATTTCTCACCGATTACATCCCAAATTTATCTAACAAAGAGAAGCTGGCTGTCCTTGTTACAGCCACCTGCCAATTTGGAAGGTACGACGATATTGATGCTCAATCAGGGGCAGAGCAGTTACTTTTCGCCCCAAATGGTGGGGTGATCGGTGCTTTTACAACCACACGTGTGGTATATACGGGAAGCGGAATTTCATCCAGTAATAACTTTGGTTTGAATGTAGCTTTATCCCAGCGAATGATTGAGCGAAATAGTGATGGGACTCCCCTTCGTTTAGGTGATATCTTTATGCGCACTAAAAACACCTTTCTGAATAATTCATCCATAATATCTTCTCGAAACAGTAAGAAATTTATTTTTCTTGGTGACCCTGCTACACATTTTCGGCTTCCGGAACAAAGTGCAGCCATTACTTCTATTACTATTAATGATTCTACCGAAACAGGACTGGATACAACGCTTACTATTAAGGCTTTAGATCAGGTTAGCCTTTCAGGAAAAATCACAGACCTCAACGGGAATCCGCTTTCCAATTATACTGGGGAAGCAGTGGTTACCGTGCTGGATGCAAAACGAAATGTAAATCTACCTGCCGACCGTGAGTGGGTACAAGAAGGACGATGCAACCTTACAGATTGCAACTATTCGGTAGAAAATGACATGCTTTTTCGTGGGAAAGTAGCGGTGGAAAATGGGCAATTCAGTTCAAATTTCATCATTCCAAAAGACATTAGCTTTTCGAGCCAAAATGGGAGAATTCTGGTTTTTGCGAATAACAATGGCCAAACAGCCGGTGGCTCTTTTACCAAAGTAAGATTCAACGGAGTTAATGAGCTTGCCGTTAACGACGGCAATGGCCCTGAAATGGATGTCTTTCTAAATGATGAGCGTTTTGTGAATGGGAATCTCGTAAATGGTTCCCCAAAATTAATTATAGAACTTAAAGATCAATCAGGCATAAATACTACAGGAACAGGAGTAGGACATGAAATAATTGCTACTATCGATACCAAACCAAAACAATCATTTGTCCTCAACGACTTTTATGAGGGCAGTTTAAATGATTACACACGGGGGCGTATCGAGTACCCTCTGGACCAGCTTCCCGAGGGTAACTATACACTTAAAGTTCGAGCGTGGGATGTGCATAATAATCCTTCTGAGAAAGAAATTTTCTTTGAAGTTGCATCGAGTGAGGAGTTAGACGTTAGACACGTTTACAATTTCCCAAACCCGATGAATAATGCCACCCGATTCACCTTCGAACACAACCAGCCCGGCAACCCACTTGACGTATCCGTTCGTATTTATACGCTTAGTGGCAAGCCGGTGCAGCAAATTGAACAGACACTCATAACTGCAAGTTCTTATGCCAGTATTTCATGGGATGGCCGTGACCGGGATTATGATCGCCTGGGTAACGGTACTTATATTTATGTGCTTCGGGTTGCAACAGATACCCCGAAAGGAAGACAAACAACAGAGCAAATCGAAAAGCTCGTAATCATACGATAACATCGTAACTTAAATTTGAATCTCTTATATTCGTTTCTAAACAATTAGATTTATGAAAAGGACACTATTCATTATAGCGGCAGGGTTATTATTTCTCCGTCCAGCTATCACCAAGGCGCAGGTTGCCATTACAGCGGTACCCTTTCTTCAAATAGAACCGGATTCGCGTGGTGCGGGTATGGGTAACACCGGAGTAGCCATTGCAGATAATGCCTCCGCGCTATTTTGGAATCCGGCTGGCTTGGCCTTTCAAAAAGGTTCAAATCAAGCCAGTATCACCCACTCAAACTGGTTGGCCAACTTCAATGTAAATGACCTTTTTTACGATTACGTCGTAGGGAAATATTACATTGAAGGCATTGGCACCATCGGTGCACATTTAACCTATCTGAACCTGGGTGAGCAAGCCGTAACCGGAGAAACCGGTCCGGACATCATCTCTCGTTTTAACAGTTACGAGTTAGCCCTTGGTGGTTCCTACGGTTATCAGGTTAGTAATAACCTTGCCCTTGGAGCCAGTTTACGGATTATCTATTCAAGTTTAGCCAGCAGCACCACCGTTAGTGCACAGAAAGTAAATCCGGGAAATAGTGTAGCCGCTGATATTGCTTTCTTATACCGCACCGACCCGTTCACTCTTGGTGGGCGTGAAGCCAGCTTCAACTTCGGAGCCAATCTTTCAAACATTGGCCCGGGAATTCAATACACCGACAATGCCCAAAAAGATCCCCTGCCAACTATTCTCCGATTTGGTTGGGCATTCAGCTTAGATCTGGATGACGACGGCATCAACCGAGTTACTATAGCAAACGATATTTCTAAAGTAATGGCCCGTACCGATAAATTTGAGGTTCAAGAGGGCGACTCAACCATTACCAAAACAAAAGCTGTAGGGCCTGTTAAAGCTTTGTTTGAATCCTGGAACAGTTTTGACCGTTTCGACGGAACAGAGACGGTGAATGTGAGCGTTCTTCAGCAATTTATGATTGGTGCCGGCCTTGAGTACTGGTACAACGATCAATTCGCCCTGCGTGGGGGGTATTATTATGAAGATCCCAATAATGGTGACCGGGAATACATTACCTTTGGTGCAGGTATCCGTTATAACTTTTTGGGAGTCGATTTTAGCTATATAAAAACGTTAGAATCTGATCACCCGCTCGCAAACACCTTACGATTCAGTTTGCTTATCGATTTTTAATACATGCTCTATTTTAAAAAGGCTTTGCAAAACTATTATTTCGCTGCATCTCTGTATGTTCACGATTTAAAAATTCCTACCTACTCTTTTAAGAGCATGTTAATTCTTAGCATGCTTTTTCTATTTTCTTACCAGCATTCATTTGCTCAAAAAGTACCAGTGAAACGCTCTCATGCTATCTCGGAAGCTGAACCCTTGATGAGCGGCACTCTAAATGCCACCGGCGTATTGAATGTGGTTGCCATTATGGTTGAATTTCAGCCGGATAGTAATCGCTTAACTTCAGGAACCGGAGTTTTTGGCCCAAATGGCATGGAAGGACTGCCTTATCTTAGAAATGCTGATAACTTCACGGTAGAGCCACTTCCGCACAATAAGGCATATTTTGAGGCACATCTTGAGTTTGCCAAAAACTACTATGAAAAAGCATCCGATGGTAAACTCTCCATCCAGTACCAGATTTTACCCGACATCTATCGCCTTCCAAATAAAATGGAAAACTATGCTCCAATAGGCGAAACGTTCACCAACGAGAAAATAGCAGAACTCGTCCGCGATGCTTGGCAGGAAGTAGAAAATGGCACCAACTTTAATGCCACCGGGCTCGATCCCGAAACAACAGCTTTCGTGATTTTCCATGCCGGAATTGGACGTGATATCGAGCTAACGGGAACGAACCTCGATATTACCCCTTTCGATATCCCTTCTATTTATCTCCGAAAAAAGAATCTTAAACAGTTGTTGGATGATCCTACTTTTAATGGATTTCCGGTAAATAACGGTAATTTCCGAGTTACCAACTCCTTGATTATTCCACGCACTGAAACCCGCCGTGGATTAGATATTCAAGAAAACGAATTCGCTTTCCCTCTTTCCATAAATGGGCTTCTGATCGCTTCTATAGGAAATCATTTGGGCCTGCCTGACCTTTTTAACACCGAAACAGGCGATCCCGGAATTGGTCGATTTGGACTGATGGATGGCGCCGGTTTCTTTTCCTATAACGGCTTACTCCCTCCTGAGCCATCCGCTTGGGAAAAGATGTATCTGGGCTGGGAAACCCCTTTTAAAATTACAACTGAAACAGCTGGAGATATTCCACTGCCTGCAAGTTCGTTGAATCAGCCAAACAGCATCGCCAAATACAGTCTCTCTAATTCCGAATATTTTTTAATCGAAAACAGGCATCGCGATCCTGGTGGTACCGGGGTCACTATTACCATTCAAAAACCGGATGGAAGTCGAGTTCAGCAAACTTTTACTAACCAAGATGAAGCATTTGTATTTCAGGAAGCAGATTTTGACACTTTACTAAAAGCCGGAACTTTTGTAGATGCTACAAATTTTGATTTCAGCCTTCCCGGAGGATTAGATTCGGGGGAAAAGGAAGATGACCCCTCGGACGATCGTGATTTGAATGGAGGTATTCTTATTTGGCACATTGATGAAGCCATGATAGATGCGCAAATAGCAAACGATCGCGTAAATGCCAATCGTGACCGGCGTGGGGTGGCGTTGAAAGAAGCAGATGGCGCCCAAGATATTGGAGCTCCTGTGGAGGGTGCTATCGATAACAGTGCTGCTTTTGGCAGCCCCTTCGATTACTGGTGGAGTGGAAATAATTACCGGGTTATTCTGGAATCAGGCCAAGAACAGAAATTTTATCAAAATCGCTTTGCCCCAGATACACGGCCAAATAATAATAGTAATTCAGGTGCTCCCTCCTTTTTTGAGCTGTATGATTTTTCGGATAACCTGCCAACGGCGAGCTTCAAGATTCGTAAAGCTCAGCCTTTTAGTGAATTGTACACCTCCGGTTTCTCTGTACAACTCGATGCTTCACAAAACTTTTTTACCTCCCCAAAAGATTCATATTACGGGTACTTTCCACTTTCCCTCTCCATGTATGAAACCCCCTCAGACACTTTTTTGATTGTCCCTTCCAACAATAATGTTACGGCGCTTTCGATTTCGGACCCGGAAAATATGCAGTTTTTGTTAGGCAATACGCCCACTCAACACCCTTTTATTGGTGATGATCTTATTCTTTCCACAAAGCCTGCCGATACCAGTCAAACAGTGGATGTTAATTCCTATACCTGGAACTCAGTCTCCAGCGCTTTCGATCTTAACTGGACGGCTACCCTTCCCAAAAATCAGGGGTTTATTAGTTCACAAAATGGACAAACTTTACATGGCGATCATACCAAGGCCGTACTTTCTGCCGCTGATGGAAGTAATATGTCGTTAGGAAGCACCTCTTTTCAACGCTCGGAGATCATTGGTGGTGAATTTTCAGAGGCCTCAAACACTACGGTTACTTTTTCCGCTCTTTCTGGGCTTACTTTTAATGCAAAATCTGCAACTAATCGGCTTTATACGGGAGCTATAGAGCTGCAGGGCCACACCCTTTTTTATGTGTTTGAAGACCACCGTTTCTCTATTATCGATCCATCATTAGATCAGCCAACAATGACTCTTTTTGAAGAAAATGCGGCTGAATGGCCGGCTATATTAGATGATGCCAGCCTTCTTAGAGTAGATAAGGTAAACAATAAGCTAATTGGTATAAATAAGATTGGAGGCACTGCCGACTACACTCCTATTCAAGCACCGGAGGGTATTCAATTTATAGGAACCCCGTTATATACCGATCTTGTAAGCTCCGGCACTCAGTATGCCGCTCTCGTTGTAGGGCAAGACAGCCTTTCCGTAAACATATATGCGTACCGCGAGGATGGTGCCCTCATTGATGGATTTCCACTCTATGTTGGAAAAGCAGTTTCTGCTACTTCCCAGCCGATTTATCCCATTATATATCAGGGTATTTTATACGCGGTGAGCCATAAGGGAACGGTTAAATCATGGAAACTCTCTCAAGTAACGGATACGCCTTGGGCTTCAAGATATGGGAACGCTCCATTCAACAAAATATCGGCACGTGTGAAAAGTGCAGGTGCCGGTTCAAACTCCGATTTCGGGGTACTGAATGAAGATGAAACCTACAACTGGCCCAATCCTGCCAGTAATGAAACCAACATTCGTTTTGAAGTTGAATCGCCGGGCGGAACCGTTGATATTACCGTGATTACCATGAGTGGCCGTATTATTTTTGAAAAAACTATGGCTACCTCCGGCGGCTTCCCGCAAGAAATTCACGTGGACACCCAACAGTGGGGAAGCGGAGGCTATGTGGCGCGTGTAAAAGCAACCGTAAATGGAAAAACAGAAACCAAACTCATTAAAATCGGAGTTGTACACTAATGAGACCATTACCCTTCTTTTCTTTGTTTCTGCTGATGATGCTTGCGCTTTCGGGTACGGCTCAAGCCCAAACGGATGTCCGTTTTTATGAATATCCCCAAAATCATTTGGAATGGTACACCATTGAAAGTGAGCATTTCCTCATCCACTTTCAGGAAGGAAACAGTCGCTCGGCTCAGGTAGTTTCACGTATTTCGGAAGAGGTTTATCCCGCCATCACCGAGCTATATCAATATGAGCCCAGCGAAAAAATTAGCATTGTGCTCAAAGACCGTGAAGATTATTCAAACGGTGCTGCTTACTTCTTTGATAACAAAATCGATATCTGGGTTCCTGCGCTCGACACTCCCCTTCGCGGAACGCACAATTGGTTTCGGAACGTAATCTCCCATGAATTTACGCACATCATTCAGCTTCAAAAAGCGATGAAGCGTAACCGTAAAATCCCGGCCTTATATTTACAATGGTTAAGCTACGAGAATGTCCGCCGCCCCGATGTGTTATACGGCTTCCCGAACGGAATCGTCACCCTTCCCTTTGCTTCAGTAAACGTGCCTGCATGGTTGGCTGAGGGAACGGCTCAATATCAAACAGCCGGACTTTTTTACGAAAATTGGGACAGCCACCGAGATATGATTCTTCGGGAGCGTATTCTTACCGACACGTATTTTACACTGAATGAGATGGCCACTTTCTCTTCCAAAAATAGCCTTGAGCGGGAAACTGTTTACAATCAGGGATATGCTTTTGTGATGTATCTGGCTCAGAATTTTGGGGATGATGTACTGAGGAAAATCTCTGAGGCACTGGGCGAAAAAGGTGTTTATACCATTCAGGAAGCCATTGAAATTGCTACTGGAATTCCCGGGAAAGAAGTATTTGCTAACTGGATTTCGGAACGAAAAACTTTTTATAACGAAGCCACGGAAGGCATCACCCCTACAAAATCAGATACCATTGAAGCCAAGGGGTTTTTCAATTTCTTTCCAAAGCTTTCTCCGGATGAAACCAAACTCGCCTATCTCTCCAACAAAGGGCTCGATTATGGCTTGCTCTCACTGTACTTAAAGGCCGTAGATGGGAAAGAAAAGGAGGTGGCTGTTATTGATGACCGGGAGTATCACACGCCTCAAAATCACATGGCGTCGTTAAAGCCTGTGGTTTCTTTTCTGGAAAGCTCCTTCTCCTTTTCACCGGATGGTAACAAAATTGCTTACTCCATCAATAAAAAAAACAAATATGGCGAGACCTATCGTGATATTTATATCTATGATATTGAATCATCCGAAAGTACACGCTTGACCCACAGCGCCCGAATTGAGTCACCTACTTGGAATAAAAGTGGCGACAAACTAATTGGTATCCAATCCGCAAAAGGAACCCAAAATCTCGTGTTTCTTTACCCCGGCCATCCCGATTCGGTTACTCAGCTTACGAACTATTCAAGTGGAGAAACGGTATTTACTCCAGCTTGGGGCCCTAACGAATCCAACATCTATTTTGCAAAAGCGGGCCTCACCAATCGAGATATTTACATTTACGATGTGGCCTCAGGTATTATATTGCCCTATTTGAAAGATAAATTTATAGATTATCGAGACCCTCATATTGGTCCTAACAGCCGATATTTATACTACTCTTCCAACCCTCAAGGTATTTTCAACATCTATCGCGTTACCTTAGCAAACGGTGAAACTGAGAAACTTACCAACGTATTGGGAGGAGCTTTTATGCCCTACATAAGCTTGAATGACCGCTTGTATTTCTCCGAATATGTGGCAAACGGATACAAAATTAAGTCGGCGGAAGAAAACGCTCTTCTATCACAACCTAAGATGGGTTTTTATGATCCTATATTTCCGGATGAAATCATGCAGCCTGGGCCTGAATTCGATTACATCAAGCAGCTAAACGATTTTGATGATACCGATATCCAGCCATTTACAAAGCAGGAAGTGGCCATTGCAGATACCGGAAGCTATCAATACGAAGTAAAAACCATTGATGAGGACACGGAACGAACCTTCCATAAGTATGAAGACACCTTTACCGGCTTCAGCTTCTTTCCCGTACTTCGCTTCGACAATTATTCGCAAAAAAATGGGAATAACGGGGCGCTTATCAAGAACGGCAAGTTTGGTAAATTTGGTGAGAATTTACTTCGCGATGTCAAGCCGGGCGTTTATCTTTCCTCTCGAGATGTATTGGATAAGCTAAGCTTTTTTGGTGGGTTGATGGTAGGCGTGGCCTCACAACCAGCGGAAAGCATTGGAGGCTTTTTCCGTCCCGATCGGCTTGTTGGCTTAGACCGTGACGCCTTTCTCATTATTGAGCATCGGGGACTTCCTTTCATTAAACGAAGCTGGTCTCCAACAGTAGCACTCGAAATCTACAATATGAGACGGAACGTTTCCGACGGACTTTCCATCGAAGAATTCCCTTGTACCTCCTGCATGCCCGATACCGTTCACACCGATATTGCGTACGATATCTGGGAAGCGGGACTATTTTTGCGGAGTAAATTAAGCCGCCGAAGCCTTCTTGAATTAGGATTTACTTACAGTCCTTACACGGTTTCTACCGATAATTTCTACTCACGCGAGCTTAAGCAGCAAGTCACGGGCTCTTCTTCTCAGTACTTCCGAGGAACTACTCTTTCGGCTTCCTACACCTTCGATTATTATACCTATTCTAACGATGCTGATATTGCCCCGCTTAGGCTCAAAGGTTACCTGCGCTACCAATACCAGCCTTCTAAATTATTGGAAGAATATGAGATAAAAGAAGGTGCTTTGATTCCTATTTTCAAAAGCTCGAACAATCAGTCAACCGAATTACATTTGCGTTACGGATTCAAGACTTTTGGTGACCAGTCATTCCAAGCCAGAATCAGAGGATTCACCTACTTCAATGATCCAAAAGACTCTTTTTATGCAGATTATGTAGGCGGGTTTTTAGGTATGAGAAGCTATCCCTTTTTCGCTTTAGGAGGGAACACTACCGGCTTTGCCAGCTTATCCTGGTTTGCCCCCATTTATCGCGGCATCAACAAACAGGCCGGTCCTTATACGCTCGATAAAGTATTTGCCCGCTTTTTCTTTGAAACGGGAAATGGGTGGAGAAGTCCTTATGATACCGGAAATAATTTAAAATCTGGGGTGGGTGCAGAATTGCGCGTTGCGATGAATGGATATTACCTGTTTCCTATCAAATTTTTTGTAAGCACCTCCTACGGCTTTAACCGTTTTAGCCTAACCCTGCCCGACGACTTTATAACCAATTCTCAAAGTAATAAAGTAACTTATGGGCGGGAACTTCTATTCCATTTCGGTATAACCTTTGATTTTGACTTGCTATGAGAAACCGGATTCTATTTTCGTTGATCGTTCTTATGATTCCTTTAGGTATAAAGGCACAAGTAGCCGGAAACTTCAGCAATGGTATTTTTAAGCAAGCGGAGCCTGTAACCGAATCCCATTCTACTCCACAGCTTTCTGATTTCAGCTATCAACAAACGTATGTTGAGAATGGCTCTGTTTTACGCCTGCCCCGCACTAATCCCGCTGTTGCATTTTTGTCATCCGCACTAATTCC
This sequence comes from Gracilimonas sp., assembly GCA_041689895.1. Taxonomy (GTDB): domain Bacteria; phylum Bacteroidota; class Rhodothermia; order Balneolales; family Balneolaceae; genus Gracilimonas. The sequence goes on from JBDNFJ010000379.1 coordinate 22,896, forward strand.
CGGCTCAGGCCAGGCTATAAATGGCAAATGGGCGCGGGCAGGTATATATTTCACAGCCGAAGTGGCGGGGCTTATCTACCACTTAAATCGCGAAGCAAAAGCAAGAGAACAAGAGAAAGCCTACCAAGCATTCTCACATAAAAATTGGAGCGTATTAGCGTATGCTCAATGGGTTGTAAACTATTCTCAGATGCACAGCTTAGACAATGGATGGGAAGCCCTTGAGAATGAAATTGCGGGGAAATCGCCGGATTTCAGCAATACTATGAACGATTGGAATAAGGTGAAAATTGAGGTTTTGCATAACGTGGAAACACAGACTCCGTATTATTTCGAAAACCGGGTTGAAAGCGAGTTCTCCCACGAACTTCCGGAATATGGATCGCAGCAATATTACGAGCTCATTAGCAAATATTATCAGTTTCAAGCGGGTTGGAAAGATTGGTATGGAGCCGTTACCACTGCACCAAATCAAACCTATCGTTATTTATGGAATGGCCAGGATAAACCCAATACCTTGTTCTACGAGGGGCGAGATCGTGCGGAAGAATTTAACAACAACTACCGAATTTCCGGGAACATCCTTAAGCTGCTTGTATTAAATCACCTTGTTTCCGCTTTCGATGCTCTTTTTACTGTTCAGCTCAAAAACAGCCGTATAGAAACAAATACTAATCTGCTGAGAATGGAGCAATTTTCAGTAAGCTGGCACTTTTAACCTGTCCTTAGTTCTCGTATTTTAGATTTATGCTCAAACAAATTCTAACAAATAAATATTTTTATATTGGCGCCCTGTCGCTGTTCCTTTTTGGGGCTGCCTTTCTGTACGTAGCCGATACGTTCATTATGCCCGCCTATACCAATTTTAATGAAGGGATAACGGTACCCGATGTTACCAGAATCTCTTTAGAAGAAGCCGAAGCTATGCTCGCCACGTACGGGCTTCGCTACGAAGTGAACGATCGCCGGGCAAATTCCGCGTATCCCGCCGATTATGTAATCGATCAAAACCCGGGCGCTGCAAACATTGTAAAACCGAATCGTAAAATTTACCTCACCGTAAATACCGAAATAAAACCTCAGGTTGTGGTACCTAAAGTGGTAGATTTATCGTTGAGAAATGCGGAAATACAGCTCCAAAATTACGGCCTGAAAGTGGGAAGCCGTAGTTATGAATCTAATCGTTTTAAAAATGTAATACTCCGTCAGTCAGTACAAGAAGGTCTCACAGTTGAAAAAGGCACTATTGTAGATCTGGTGATTAGTGATGGGATGGGAGATCGAATTGTGACCGTTCCTAAAATCATCGGGCTAAGGCTCACTGAAGCTCAATTAAAATTACGGGAAGCCGGTCTCCGATTGGAAGGTGTTCAATTCCAACCCACAAAAAATGTGGTACCTAATACCGTACTCGATTTCACTCCAAAAAAGAAAAAATTGCGGGAGGGAGAAAGTCTCACCCTTGTTATATCTGAACGCTTTGAGGCCATTGAACAAAGTGAGAGCGGGGCTGTGATCATCGACTCTACCGGAAATCAACCTACTTCCCCATCCGATTCATTGAATAATAAACCCAATAATCCACCTAACTAAATGCACTTCGAACTTCCCATTCTCGCTCCTTCAATTTTAGCCGCCGATTTCACCCAGCTGGGTAAAGATATTGATGACTGTGTGAAAGGCGGAGTTTCATGGATTCACTGCGACATCATGGACGGGCATTTTGTGCCAAACATCAGTTACGGTCCTACCTTGGTAAAAGCCGCTAAGAAATCTGCTCCCGAAGCTTTCTTTGACGTACACCTGATGATTGAAAATCCCGATGATTATGTAGAAGACTTCGTTGAAGCCGGTGCCGACCTGATTTCTGTGCATTTCGAAACCTGCCCACATCTTCATCGCTCTATCCAAAACATAAAAAAATATGGACTAATGGCCGGCGTTGTGGTGAATCCTGCTACCGCATTGCATAACATTGAGCCCATTTTGTCTGAGGTTGATTTAGTACTGGTAATGAGCGTAAATCCCGGTTTTGGCGGACAGAGCTTCATCGAAAGCAGTTATCAAAAATTAGAGGAGTTGGCCAGTCTTCGGGAACAAAAAGAGCTCGGTTTCCTCATTGAAGTGGATGGTGGCGTAAGTCCTAAAAACATCCGAAAAATTGCAGATGCCGGTGCCGATGTATTGGTAGCGGGAAGCAGCGTTTTCAGCGCCGAAAATATTACCGCTCGTGTTCAAGAGCTGCAAGAGATATTGGAAGGGTAGGGTTTTAAGCGGTTTGCTAAATTTCCAAATGAAAATAGTAGATAAAACAAGATCGAATCACGAGGGCTGACTGATTGATACTCTGTTTTGATGCATTTACTTAGTTTTCATTAGTTTTAAAACTGAGAATTCATATGGGATTAAAGCTCTGAATTCATTTAAAATAACAATCTGGCTAATGTGTAGTTTATCAGTTGTTTTTACTTCAATAAATTGAATTTGTTTGCCATTTGTAAGAGTCAGATCTGGCCATCCCTTTCTATATTGATATGGATCCTCAAAAAACTTATCCGCTATTGATACCAAGACTTTGCGATCTAGAGCAGATATGAATTTCTTAGCAAAATCTATTGTAAGGCTGGGATAAGCTTCCTGAATGCTTGAATAGCTTATTATTTCTGCGAAATTTTTAATAAAGCTATGTACATCAGTACGGTGAATTTGGTTTAGAATAATTGATTTATATTCTTTCAAAATTTGAAGTTGTGCCTCAAGAAATCTTGTACAGGCATCTTCTCTGGAATTGAAAGTATTTAAGCTAGCCAACGTATCTAGTGCTAAAGCCTTTAAAACAATTAGAATAGAACCCCCTTCACAATATGTTCCAACAAATTCTTGATTCAAAAGAAAATTTAAAGCGGTTATTTCTGGCTGTTGAAAAGAATCTACTTTTAATTTTTTCAAAGGCAATTCCAGTAATTTGCATTGCTCATCAAGCGAAACAAATTCTGTCGCTTTTAAAAACCCTTTTCTAGTTAAAGTATAATCTTGGGTCACCAATCCCTTTTCCAGAAGTAATAGAAAGGTATTTTTTGGTATTGGTTTTGATTCAACTTCTCTAACTAATTGAACCAGTATTTTTTTCTGGGCTTGGCTTATTTTAATCAACGGTTTATATATTGATTTTTAACTTAATATGTACTAAAAGTTAAATAAGATTATTGTGTTTCAATATTACTCATAAGTTGTCGAAATTTTTAAGTATCCTGATATTTTCAATAAGGAATTATTGATTTCTCTAAAATCTTTTTTGTAACCAACTAAATTAGAATACAAAAGATTCAATTCTCTACTTGCACTCCTAACTGCTTTTCTACTTGGGAGTTTATATAAACTAATAAATCTAAGAATATCATATAATATGATTGAGTTCACTGATTTTATTAAGCCTGCAGAAAGATGTTTTAATGCAGGAGCTAACTCTTTATTGGAAGTTGATGAACTTACAATATTGCTTTGATTTAGTAATAATTGATATGACACTTCACTTACTACTTTTTTAAACTCAATCAGTGGGTCAAGAATTGATTTTAGAATGAATTGGGAAATAACAACGA
>JBDNFJ010000380.1:0-6003 GCA_041689895.1 Gracilimonas sp.
CAGATGGAGGTAATAGGCAACAAGTAACTAATTACGATAAATCAGTTTGTGCACTGGATTGGGCAGGGGTAAATAACAAATTAGTATTTATTCTATCAGATACAGGTTGCGAGTCAGGAAAAAAGAATATTTATACTATTACCACTGATGGTACGGATTTACAACAAATAACCACCCAGCCGGGTGAGTATTTTTATGTTGATTGGCGATCAAAGAAAGACGAACAATAAATTAAAACAATGAGGTAAATTATGAGAGATAGAGTCAAAGTATTGCTCACAATTACAATGGTAATCTTTTTTGTTCCTGATCTAATAGCTTTTCAGCTTTCTGGTAAAGAATTCCCAAAGAAGCCGGAGCGTATTGAAACTGTCTTAAAAGAATCACAGCTGAAAGCATGGGATGCATTTAGAAACCAAAACCCGAAATGGAACATAAGATGGGGAAAAAATTCTCAAGCGCCTTCATCATTGGTAGGGCCTCCTTTGCATATAACTTCTGGCACCCCTGAGCAAATAGCTAAGGCATTTTTAAAATCCCAATATGAGCTATTTGGTATGAATTTTGATCTAAAAGACTTAGAGTTGATTAAGGAGGAAAAAAGAATGGCTCAACATATTACTTTTCAGCAAACCTTTGGTGATATTCCTGTGGAAGGTGGTATATACTCAGTAAATATGACTAATGATGGAATGGTTTACTATGCAAGTGGTGATTACTTTGGCAGTATTTCTTTAAATACACTATTACCAACAATTTCAAAAGTGGATGCTGTTGAATATGCTATAAATGATTTGGGAAGCTCTAGGGGTGAAACATTTGGATCTGATACCGAGCTTGTAATACTTCCCTTCGGATCAGAATTCAGATTGGTTTGGAAAACTGCTATTTCTGTAAAAAACGAAATAGGGCATTGGGTTTATTTTATTTCTGCAAATGATGGAAAGGTATTAACTGGTTATAATAATTTTGATGTCTTTTTTTCACCCTCAAAAGCAATTGCTAATGGAGATGTATACGACCATCATCCCAATGCAGGTCCTGTAGTAAACCGATCCTTAACACATTTAGGTGGTACTGGTAGTGAACTTGACGGCAGTTATATAAAGGTATTTAATGAAGATGTAGCCGAAATTAATAATGGTAACTTTATTTATAGCCCTACAAATACCCATTTTGATGAAGTGATGGTATATTATCATGCTACTGAATTTCAAAAACTTATGGGAAATGTGGTTAACTATCCTTATTTAAATTATCCTAATTCAATTATAAAAGTTCATGCAAATGTTCATTATGGAATAAATTACAGTAATGCAGGTGCTGGTTACGGTGATTCGCTCATTTTTGGAGATGGGGACGGAATCTCAACGAATAGTTTTGCAAAAGAGGATGTCGTCATCGCACATGAATATCAACATCTTATTACAACTGCTTTGACTTATAATGGATTGAATTCGGGTTCTTGGGGTTATGGTAATGAGACAGATGCGTTGGACGAAGCTTTTTCAGATTACTTTGCTGGAAATTATGCTGGAACAACAGAGATGGGGGCTTATGTTTTTATAGCAGGTGCTTTAAGAAATATGGATAACACATTTGTAATGAGTGATTGGAAGGGTTCAGGTGGTACTTTAAGCACCGCTCATGAAGGTAGTCAAATTTTTTCAGGTGCACTTTGGAATTTACGTCAAGAACTAGGTGCTAGTATAGCTAATATATTAATCTTTGAAGGACTTGATAATTTAAATGGAGCAAATCCTAAATTTATAGATTCATTTGATGCTTTGATTGCTTCTGATTATGCTTTTTATAATGGAACCCATATTATAGATATTGTTGATGCCTTTGCGGCACGTGAAATAATTCAATCTTTTTCTGGTACAATTACTTCTAATACAACTTGGTCTTCTAGAATGTATCTAACTGGTAATACCATTATAGATAATAACGCCACTCTAACGGTTGCGCCTGGAACCACAGTATTGCTTAGTGAAAACGTAATGCTTCAAGTTAAGCCGGGCGCCAAAATTATAGCCGAAGGCACCGAGCAAGGACCCATTCGGTTCATCAGGGCCGATCCGGATAAAAAGTGGAATAAAATTCTTTTAAGTAGCAGTGCCGGCAATAGCTTTAAATGGGTAGTATTTGATGGAGGGGATAAAAACATAAATATTGCCAGCAGGAACAATACACTCACGCATGTTACCTCTCGCAACGGCTGGCGAGGTATTAGTGGGTGGCACAATCAGGACGGTAGTGGCAATAGCCAAGCCACCATTAGCTATGCGCTTATTGAAGACAACACCAGCGTGGGTTTAGTATCCCATTATATGGACTTGAACTTAAGCCATACTACCATTCGCAATAATGTCCAGGCCGGGCTTTATGTTTTATCCAATAGCGTCAAACCCTTCCACCATAACAAGATTACCGGGAATGGGGGAACGTGGCGCGATGGGATTGAAGTGTTGAGCAGTGGAACATTGTATATGTATGGCAATGGTTATGGTGCCGGGTACAACGAAATTCAAAACAATGGCGATGACCAAATTTCTAACTATGGTGATTTATTTATTGGTGAAATGGATGTCAATGGCGTGATGGGTGGCTACAATAGTATATATGGGAATTACTCGGGCAGCCGCTATTTGGTGGATAATAATAGTGGTTCTATGGTTTATGCGGAATACGTGTGGTGGGGCCAGTATCCCGCAGCCTCAGCCATGACGGACGGTCGGGTTCAGTTAGATCAGAATATGCTACACTCGGATCCAACCATTGGACAGAATCCCGGAGCAGGAGGACAGGTTCCCGCTAAAATTCGAGCTCAGCACCCTACGGTACAGGATATGATAATTACCTACAATAACGCCGAGCAAGCTCTGGGGCAGGCAGAAACTACCCAGCAGGCTATAGATGAGGTGTACAGGCTGTATCAACTTGCGGGCCTCTCAGGAAACAGGGAACTCAAAGATCGTTTCAATAGCTTAATTAAAAACATAGCGCAAGCCCAAAGAACGCTCTACACTTCCACGAATAGAAATAATGAGATTCAGGATTATGCTAAAGTGCTTTATGCGAAATCATTGATTCGCGATGAGCAGTATGGGAACGTACAAAAATGGCTTAAACAAGCAGATTTTAGCGGGCTAACGGGCAAAGACCAACGGGACTACCTGCATGTACGCATGGTTACGGAGGCTTACCATGAGAGCTACGAGGCCGCTTTCTCCACTTTAGATCAATTATATGCGTTTGAGCAAACACAGGGAGAGGATATAAAGGAGTTCAAAGCTCGTTACTCAACCTTTGAAGAAGACCTGCGAGCTCGAATGAATACGAGGGATGGAGATGGAAAAACCAAAGAACCCTTGTCTTCCGGCCAACCGGCGAATGAACTAAGCCTGCAAGCCTACCCCAATCCTTTCAACCCAACCACCAATATCACCTTTACTTTACCGGCGAAAGGAAAGGCTTCGTTGGTGGTGTACGACCTGCTGGGGCGCGAAGTAGCCACGTTGGTGAACAAAGAACTGACGGCAGGCAAACAAACCTTCCGTTTTAATGCTTCCAACTTAGCCAACGGCGTGTATTTGTACCGGCTACGAATAGCAGACCAAGTCATCACCCAAAAAATGACGCTGATTAAGTAGGACTCTTTAAAGTTTGAATAGGCTAACCCTTCAAGGATTTAAAATCCTTGAAGGGTTTTTTGTTGAGAAGGCTTACCACTATATTTTTGAGAAGTATTTATTTAGCTAAGCTCTCGATAATCTTCGATGCTACCACTTGCGGTCTTTCCAAATGCACTCGATGTCCGGCTTCTTTTACCACGGTCAACTTTGCATCATTCATTTCCTTTTCCATCTGCCGATTGATATGCAGAAACTTGGCATCTTTCTCTCCAACTACAAGCTGAACAGGCAGGGATAATTCTCCAAGTTTTCCACGTACGCAGGGCATGGTTCCTGTTCCAAAACCTTGTAAGCTATTGGCAAGCCAAAACGGATTTTGAGATTTCTGAATTTCGACTACCTGAGTTAATAATGCATCCGACGCAGTGGAAGATTCGAATAAGGGCATGGTTTTCCAATCCTCCAGGAAGCCTTCAAAATCACCAATAATGGCATCCGAGCGACGAGCATCCAGGGCTTGACGAGCCTGACGCTCGGTTTCATCCTCAATACCAAATGTGGCGCTTTCAAGAATAAGTCCACGATATAAATCGGTACGATGCAGGGCCAACTGAAGCGCAAGCCGTCCGCCCATACTGTATCCATATAAAAAGAGTGGGATATGGAGCTGTTCGCTAATCAGCTTGGTTAAATCAGCCACTTGCTCTTTAGTTGAAAAACGGTAATGCAGTTCAGCACCTTCAGTTTCTCCATGCCCCAGAAGGTCGATGGTGATGGGATTACAAAATTGTTTGAGTTTGGGAAGAAGTTGATCAAAATTTTCCCCACTGCCCATAAATCCATGTAGCATTGCCAGAGAAGGTAGGGCAGGATTTTCTTGATGAATGTTTATATGATACAAGATTCCGCGAACGCGAATATTCATATTCTTTTATTCACTTTTATAATTCCAAAGCGTTTGTCGCTGGTCCATCGATTCATCGGCTCCGGTCATACATTCCAGAACGTGTACTCCTTTTCGTTCGATGAGCTTGTCGAAGGTAGAGATAATTTGTTCGGGCCTCGAAACCAAGGTGTGATCAATATTATGCGCCCGACACAGTGCTGCAATTTTAGCTGTTTGTGGAGTTTCAAAATACTTCGTGTATTTTTCTTTAATTTGATGCACCGGAAGCATTCGGAATATAGTGCCTCCGCCATTATTCAAGATAATTATGACCAAAGGAGCCTGAATGTTTTTAGCCATCAGAAGCGCGTTGGAATCATGTAAAAAAGCAATATCCCCAATTAATAATACGCCGGCTTTATCCGTATCCAGGCTCAATCCCATAGCGGTAGATGTAATGCCATCAATGCCGGCAGCCCCACGATTTACATAGATTTCTCGCCCATCAAATTCTCCAAAAAGAGAAATATCTCGCACCGGAAATGAGTTTGAAATCATACAAAAAGCTTTTTTAGGCATACTCTCTGTGATTTTTGAGAATATATATCCATCGGTAATCGGAGTGGAAGGATGCAGCTGCTCTTCTCGAAAAGCTTTGAAATCTTTTTCTATCTTTTTCCATTTCTTAAGCCAGGTTTTATCTGCCGAACCGGTTACTTCGGGAATAGATAGCTCGCCTTTTAGTATAATTTGTTTATGGGAAGAAAGACTGCCATCTACCCAGTGATTGGGATTCATAAATGCGATTTGCATCGTATCGGAATGCACATCTAGATATTGGTTTAACGCCTTGCTAACTGGTTGCTGTCCAAATCTCAAAATAAGATCGGCATTTAATGCTTTCAGGTTTTTAGCATTTCTCAAAAATCCGTCAAAACCCTGAAGAATATGTCGAGATGTGGGAATCTGAGAGCCCGGTTCAGCTAATATCGGCGCATCTAATACGCGGGCTAAAAGGGTGATAAAATCGAGTTGGTCTGATTTAGAAGTGGGACCAACTATCACTAATGGCCGTTCAGCAGAAACGAGGTCAGACCAAAACGTTTCACCCATTTCCATACTCCCATTTGTGACGGAATATTTTGGTGAAGGCCTACGAGACTGTTTTTCATTTTCAAATTCAACCTGCTTTAGATAGGCTCCATCCGGTTCAAACGGTTTAGAAAATGGAAAATTAAGATGGGCAACGCCGGCTTTGTTTACGGCTTGTTGAACTGCTTGAATAGCCGCAAGTTGTAACCGTTTCTGGCTTCGTTCATCCACACAAGGTTCACCAACCTCGTGAAAGAACACCGGATAATTTCCGAATATCTTAAGCTGATCGATGGTTTGGGAGGCATTCAACCCACGGTAATGTGGGGGCCGATCGGCGCTCAGTATAAGTAAAGGCACATTGGAGTGCGTGGCTTCTATCACCGC
>JBDNFJ010000381.1:0-2424 GCA_041689895.1 Gracilimonas sp.
CATAGGCTGCTCGAAAAGTGTGGGTGCTATGAGAACCTTTGTTGATTATTGCCCTAAGTTCTTCTACTTCATTTTTAAGTAATTTGAGCGTGTATTTTTTCATCTTTCCTTAAAAGATAAAAAATAAATACGTCATAACATACTTAACTTAACACTAGTTACAGGAATTCGAAATAATATGAAGAACGTCCTGATGAGCATGAGAGATAAAATATTGCTTAGAAAACGTTCTGTAATAGAGACCATAAATGATCAGCTCAAGAACATCTGCCACGCAGAGCATTCCAGACACCGAAGCTTTGGTAATTTTATCACCAATTTAGTTGCAAGCCTCATTGCATACTCCTTTCAAGAGAAAAAGCCAGCTATAAAGTTTGAAGAAGAGGATAACTCAATGAAGCAAATCCCACTTTTTTGCTAATTCCTTAGGTCGAACTCAGGTTAATAATGCAATTCAAGAATCACCATAGCAACAAATCACCCTATTACCAGATTCACATCTCAACTACAAAATTCGCTATCTTTCCAAAAATAATTCAAGCCTCGCGGTATATGGACATCAAACCTCTGGACACAGAACAAATCGGATTAAAGACGCTGGAGAAGCATCTTATTCGTTCTAAAGGCAATGTTTCTCTCAAGATCGGCCTGCCTAAAGAGATCTCTAACGACGAACGCAGGCTGACTTTAACTCCCGGTGGGGTTTCAACACTGAAGGCAAACGGACACGAAATCTTTATCGAAAAAGGAGCCGGAGACTCTGCTAATTTCACCGATCATGAATATGCGGATGCCGGAGCAGAAATCGCGTATAGTCCGGAAGATGTTTTTAATAAATCGGACTTAATCCTAAAAATTGCTCCTTTATGTCCACAGGAATTTGATCTTCTTCAACCCGATCAAGCCCTCATTTCGGCCCTGCATATGGGCAGCCAAACCGAACAATATCTGGAAGCCTTGGCTGGAAAATCTATTACCGGAATTGGCTACGAATTCATCCGGGGCGAGGACAAAGAATTTCCTATTGTACGGATGATGCACGAAATAACGGGATCGATGTCGGTGCAGATTGCAGCTCATTATCTCGAAAGCATGAGTGGCGGACAGGGAATTATGTTGGGTGGAATTTCGGGCGTTCCGCCTGCAACGGTGGTTATTTTAGGTGCAGGAATTACAGGCGAATATGCCGCACGAACTGCATTAGGCTACGGGGCTCAAGTATTTGTGATGGATACCGACCTCACTGCACTCCGCCGGCTTGAAAATGCATTAGATCGCCGGATTACTACGGTTGTTGCAAATCATCAGTATTTAAGTTCTATACTCAAATTTGCAGACATCATTATTGGTGCTGCTATGGCGGAAGGAGAACGCTCGCCCTGCTGGGTTACAGAAGACATGGTGGCTGAAATGAAATCCGGAAGTGTAATTGTGGACACCGTGATCGATCAGGGCGGTTGTGTAGAAACCAGCAAGGCGACCAACCACTCAGACCCAGTTTATAGTAAGCACGAAGTAATCCACTATTGCGTACCCAATATTCCCGCAAATGTACCACGCACTGCCACTTATGCGCTTAATAATGTGCTGGTGCCTTATATTCTTGCCATAGGCGATGCCGGTGGCATTAAAGAGTGTTTGTGGGAAAATGTGGCTCTGAGAAATGGCACTTATTCTTATAAAAAACACGTTACTAAAAAAGCGCTGGCAAAAATGTTTAATCTCCCTTATCGAGAAATTGAAATGCTCATCGCTTCCCAAATATAAGCCCGTGTCAGAACTAAGTGAGGCTAATTATAAGCGAATCTCGGTCATTAACTGGATGCTCGCCCTCCCAACGATGGTACTTTTCGCCTGGCCATATTTTCATGTTTCGGGATGGCTTTCTCTTGATATTGGTTTGAAATACATCGGGACTTTTATCTTTGCCATTCCTTTCATGTTTACCATTTTGCACGGTCACGTGACCATGGCTTTGGGCTCCGTTCATCGTCATCTATATTATGAATGGATGACGCGTGAAAGACCACTTACTTTTGGATTGTTCTTCCATCCCATCTTTGTAAAAACCCGGTTTCGACTGATTCTTTTGATCATTAGTCTGATACTTTTACCTCTTGGCTATTTGTTGCATTCCCAAGGATTGTAGAGGTTTATTGCGATCCATTGTGATTTTTCGATAGCTCCGTTCTTCTTCCTATCGCGAGCCATCCGTCATGCCACACAAACGAAGCGGAGCGGAGTGTTGATGTGGTATCTCCCTAAATAAAGCACCCAGCGTTAGGGTAATGGCGCTAACATAGACTGTGTAATTATTTATATTTTCGATATTTCCCTTGCTTGGTACGCCTTTCATAGCTTCGATTCGGCGGTCGGTTCTGCAAGACTTGTTGGCGTATCAGCTGGTGTAGTTCTTCTACGACC
>JBDNFJ010000382.1:0-5396 GCA_041689895.1 Gracilimonas sp.
TAAAGAAGAAACACGTAGCCGGCTACTCCGGGGGAATGAAACAGCGCTTTGGTATTGCTCAACTGCTACTAAATGATCCCCAATTAATTATCGTAGATGAGCCTACGGCAGGCCTTGATCCTTCCGAACGCCACCGCTTCCTGAATGTTTTGCGGGAAATTGGAACCAACCACATCGTAATTTTCTCCACGCATATTGTGGATGATGTAAAAGAACTTTGTACCGATATGTCGATCATGAACGGGGGCCGAATTCTCAGCCATCACACCCCAAAAGAAGCTACCAGCGCTCTGGATGGACAGATATGGTCTAAGATTATACCACACGATGATTTGGAAGAAAATCAGGCTAAATACAACGTTATTTCATCCAGCTTCAATCAAGATAATACGCTAAACATTCGGGTGTACGACTCCCAGAAACCGGATGACACCTTCGTAGCAAAAGCTCCGGAGCTCGAAGACGTTTATTTTGTAACGCTCAGCGAAGAAAAAGAAGTTGTAGCCTAAGTCCAAATCACATCTATTATGTTTTATACTATTTTTTCTTTCGAGGTTCGTTATTGGTTCCGTAAACCTTCCTTTTATGTGTATGCAGGAATCATGTTTTTGCTTTCGCTATTCACAATGGCAGCAGCAGGCGGACTTTTTGAAGGCCTCACGGTAAGTATCAACTCCATTACCATTATCAACTCAGCTTCGTCTATTAACGGGCTTTTAAATGAGATGGCCATCATTGTGTACTTTTTTCTACCGGCTATTATTGGTGGCACTATTTATAAGGATTATGAAAATGAAATGCACTCCGTGCTCTATTCTTATCCCTTTACAAAATGGGAATATCTGTTAGCCAAGTTTTCAGCGGGAATTTGTATCTCCACATTGGTGGTGGTAGCAGCGGCAATCGGTATTTTTCTGGGAAGTGTCTTCCCGGGCACCAATCCAGATTTGATGGGGCCTTTTAAGCTGGTGAATTACACCCAGCCGTTTATTTATTACATCATCCCAAATCTGATCTTTTTTGGAGCTATTGTATTTGCGGTAGTCACTTTTACCCGAAATATAAACGTAGGCTTTATCACTATTCTGGGCATTTTCTTGATTCAAATATTTGCCCAAACCCTCACACAGGATATCGACAATAAAATGTTGGCGGCCCTGCTGGATCCTTATGGAATGCAGGCCAATCAATTTTATACCGAATATTGGACCATTTATGAGCAGAATGTAAATTCACTGCCTTGGGGTGAGATTATACTCTATAATCGCCTGATTTGGACAGGACTGGGTATGTTAATCTTTGGGCTGGTTTATCGAGTATTTAGCTTTAGCCAGCACGCTTTTTCATTCAGCCTTTTCCGTACAAAAAAGGGGGAAGCCGTTACCAAGAAAAACTTCGGTGGCATTCTAAATGTGCACATGCCTAAAGTGAATTATAATTTTTCTTGGATTGGAAATCTGAAACTGGCTTGGAGATTATCTGACATTGATCTCAAATACATTGTCAAAGGCTGGGCGTTTATCATCATTTCGCTGGTAGGCCTCCTGATATCGTTAAGCGTGATTTTGCTGGGATCTGAAATCTTCGGTACCAAGACGTTTCCGGTGACTTGGCAAATGCTGGAACTGCCCGGAACCTTCTTCAGTCTCTTTATTAATATCCTGACATTTCTTTACGCCGGAATGCTCATCCATCGCAGTCGCATCACCAACATGGATCAGCTGATGCATGTTACCCCAACCCCAAACTGGGCGCTCCTCCTTTCCAAATTCATTGCATTGGTCAAAATGCAGATCGTGCTGCTTTCTATTATTATGATTGCGGGTGTCGGAGTACAGTTATTTACCGGCTATTATAATTTTGAAATTGGATTATATCTCTTCCACTTATACGCTATCTCACTAATTCGCGTGGTTATTTGGGGATTGCTGGCCATTTTCATCCACACCCTTTTCAAGAATTATTATATAGGTTTTATCATATTACTGGTGCTATCTATCGGCATCACATTTTTGGGAGCGATGGGAATTGAGCAGGACATCTTTAAGTATAATCAGGGGCCCGGCACTAATTATTCCGACATGAACGGATACGGCTCGTCGCTGGCTCCCTATTATGTATATAAAATCTACTGGCTATTTCTCGGCATTGCTCTTTACGTGTTGTCCATCACCCTATTTCGACGAGGACTGCCCGGCAGCCTCAAAGAACGGCTACAAAACGCCAAGCGTGAATTCACCCCAACTTTGAAAATTATCTTTACCCTTTCCATCATCGGATTCTTTTCGTTTGGAAGCTGGATTTACTACGTGAATAACGTCAAGCACGAGTACATATCATCCAAACAACGGGAAAAGCGGGCGGCCGATTGGGAGAAAAATTATGGGAAGTATCGCGACTTCCCTCAGCCCAGAATAACCTCTTCAACCATTAACCTGGATCTGTATCCTAAAACCCGAGATTTTAAAGCAGCCGGAACGTACATCCTGAAGAATAAAACCGATGCTCCGATTGATTCCATTCACATCGATCACAACAGCTTACAAAGCTCGTTCAGCTTCAGCAGACCTTTTGAATTGGTGATGGAAGACGACTCGATGAATTATGATATCTACCGTCTTGAGAAGCCTATAATGCCGGGAGATACGCTGCTATTTACTTTTGCATTGGCAAATAAACCCAATGAAATTCTTCGAAATAATTCTCCGATTTTGCATAACGGGACTTTTATCAATAATGGAACTTTCCCGAGATTGGGGTATCAGGAATCACAGGAATTATCGGGAACGGATGCTCGAGAACGGTATGGTTTGCCGCCCAAAGAACGCATGGCTCCCCCAACCGACAGTGCGGCACGGATGAACAATTACATCTCAAACGATGCCGATTGGATCAACTTTGAAACGGTGATTAGTACCAGTCCTGAACAAACGGCTATAGCGCCGGGATATCTGCAAAAGGAATGGGAAGAAAATGGCAGGCACTATTTCCATTACAAGATGGATAGCACAATCGTGAATTTCTATGCTTTCATTTCTGCAGAATTTGAAGTTCAAAAAGACACCTGGCACGATGTAAATCTGGAAGTATATTATCACAAAGGACATCACTATAATGTGGACCGGATGATTAACGGGATGAAAAAATCGCTGGATTATTACACGGCAGAATACAGTCCCTATCAGTTTGATCAGTTGCGGATTATCGAGTTTCCACGCACGGCAGGGAGCTTTGCACAGTCTTTTGCCAACACCATTCCTTATTCCGAAGCCATCGGTTTTATCGCAAAAGTGGACTCAACCGATGAAGATGGCATAGACTATCCGTTCAGCGTTACCTCCCATGAAACGGCTCATCAGTGGTGGGCACATCAAGTGATTGGCGCCAATGTTCAGGGAGCCACCATGCTTTCAGAAAGTCTTTCAGAATATAGCTCGTTGAAAGTACTTGAGAGAGAATATGGCCCTCATAAAATGCGACTTTTCCTGAAGGATGCTTTGGACAAATATCTAATTGGACGAACGCTCGAAACCAAGAAAGAGCAGCCGCTCATTTACAATGAGAATCAGCAGTATATACATTACAACAAAGGTTCTATGGTGTTTTATGCGCTTAGCGATTACATCGGGGAAGAAAATCTAAATGCAGCTTTAAGTAGCTATATTGATGATGTGGCTTTTCAGGAACCGCCCTACACTACTTCCTTAGAATTGCTGGGTTATTTGAAAAAGGCGACACCAGACTCCCTTCAATACCTGATTAAAGATATGTTTGAGACCATCACGCTTTATGACAACCGAGTGGAGAAAGCAAATTGGGAAGAAACGGACAGCGGTCGCTATGAGGTAGATATGTCGCTACAGGTGGCTAAATACCGAACCAACGATAAGGGGAAACGAACCTATAAAAATGCGGAAGGCGACAGCTTGGCTATCGAAATAGAAGGACGCCGATTGCCGGTACAATCACTTCCATTGCATGATTGGGTTGATGTTGGCGTATTTGGCACCGACTCAACCGGAAAGGAAACCGTGCTGTATCTCAAGAAGCACAAGTTCACCGAGATCATGAATGATATCACCATAACTGTGGACGAAAAACCGACTTCGGTTGGCATCGACCCATACAATAAACTCATCGATACTATCTCGAATGATAATCGCCGGCCACCTTCAAAACAGGACCCGGAATAAATTCTTTTCTGTGCTTACTTCAACTTAAAAAAATGGAGAAATGACGATGAAAATAACTTTTATCCTATTTCTACTTCTATTTATAACAAGTTGTGAAAGTGATATAAAACCAACATCTGGCTCAGAAAACGGAAAAATAGTAGAAAGTCAGACCCCAAAATTTGAACATTCTTTCTGGAGTGTATCCTCTGAACCCGAATTATTATTAGGCAACAACGATGGGGAAGATCACTACCGGTTTTACCGTTCTTTTGACGCGCTGAAATTAGAAAATGGAAACCTGATAATTACTAATTCAGGAACCAATGAAATAAGGTTCTATGATGAAGATGGGAATTTCCTCAAAACGGTAGGTCAGGAAGGTCGAGGACCGGGCGATTTTGGAAGTTTTAGCAATATGCGTTTGTACCGTCTGTCTAATAATACCATTGGCGTAGATGATTCTTCCAATGACCGCATTCAGATTTATGACACCGATGGAAATCATCTTAAAGTTTATAATCAGCTAAAAATAAAGGGATTTGGCAACCCAAGAGTGGTAGATGTTTTAAGTGATGGAAGCTGGTTGGTATGGTCTTCGGTAGGTTCAGCAGCATTGCTGGGGAATCCAGGCGAATTCATACAAAAAGAATATGCTTTTCATCGCCTGTTTCCTGATTGGACTTATGACAAAATGCTTTTTCAAATTCCGGCACGGACGCGCTATATCCATAAATATCGAGGGGTCACACATCATCCGTTTATCCCTTTAACTCCAGAACCTCTATATGTAGCCGATGCACAAAACGGAGTCCTGTTTTCAACCACATCTGATCCTATACTCACCAGAGTTGATACCACTGGAAAGGTTACCGAAATTTTTAAATGGAATTTACCACGCAAAAAAGTATCCGATATCTGGCAAAGGTATAAAGAAGAAGACTATCTCTCCGGTTTAAGTGGAGATCGGCTGGCTCAGTATCAGCATTTTTTAGATCAAGACATTCATCTTCCAAAATTGCTGCCTGCCCTATCCGAGATTAAAGTAGACCAAACTGGTAATATCTGGATTCAACGATTTAGCCTTTCTTGGGAAGATCAAAAAATCTGGGATGTGCTGGGCTCTGATGGCATCTGGCTTGGCTCAGTAGAACTGCCTCCAGATTTCACAGTAACCGAAATAGGCGCTGACTACTTGCTTGGTTACACGTATAAATCAGGCTA
>JBDNFJ010000383.1:0-4978 GCA_041689895.1 Gracilimonas sp.
CCTTTTCGTGAGAAAGGAGTTAAATGAAAATTATCGGCCCGTGGGAATTCGGAATCTGCGAGATCCCACCGAATAATTAAATCTTCCGGTTGTAACCAAACTGCAGGCGGGTTTTGATAATTAGTAACCACCATTACCCATTCGTTATTAAGTTGAACTTGATCAGCTTCCAAACTGGCAACCCATTCATCTCCGTTTTTCTTTATAGAAAATGAGGCATCATCCCATTTCTTCGAAAATCCAGAAGTTATAGTTATGGGAGTTCGATCGGTTGCTAACAGTTGGGTTAAATCAGCCCGTGTTTTATGTACAAAAGGCTCAATTTCTTGCACAAAATGCTGAACGTAATCGTTGTTGGCAAAAGAGGAATCCTTTAAGCTATTAAGGTGATATTCCAACGAATCTAATGTATCAAATAACAGGTCTTCATTCAAAGGTTTGCCTGGGGTGTAAACCGGAGTAAATAGATTATCGGTCCACCCATAATCGGAATATACCTGTACAACCGGCATTACATGATTAAAGGCGCGCTCTCCGGCCAAGGATAAAACAGCATCTTTAATAGCTGAATCAGGCTCATAGTTGGCGGGGTCTTTACCATATTCGGCTACGGTATAAAGTGGAATCATACTGGAATAAGGCAAATCCATAGGATTAGCCATAATTCCCTCAGCCGCTTTTGGCAATGTAGCACTCCTTCCACGAATTGGACCCAGTATAGGTCGCCAGCCTTCAAAGTCATTCACTGGGAAATTATCCCAAATCAAAGGCTTTCGATGGATTAATTGCTCCCAATTTCTTGCTTCTTCTTCTGTAATTTGGGCAATGGCCACGTCTTCACCGGTCCAAAATAAAGGAATGCTTTCAGGTATGGTCTCTCCCAGTTTCTTGATGTAATCACGGCTACCCCAAGCCGAGGTATATGTTGTAGGACAGACGACGAATTCAATACCCTCGTCTTTAAAATCAGCCCATAAACCATTGATTAACTCGGCATGAGCCTCCGCCAGGTCCTTATATTTTTTCTTATCTGCTTCATGCCGTAATTCTTCGGGAACATCATCAAGGAAAAGAGCAAAGTGATGTACTCCAAGCTTCGTCATATCCTGCAATTTATGCTTTAGAGCTTGGACATCGGTTGAATCTGAATAAACCATATCTAAACCAGGACTGATGGCATAAAATAGATCGACTCCGGCTTTTTTACTCACTTCTACCAGCTCACTGAATTCATCAAGCTTCTCACCCGTATAAGGCAATCTCCATTTTGCACGGTGATACGGATCATCTTTGGGAGCATAGAAATAGGAATCCATTCCAACCTCTCCCATAAAACGAACCATATCTAAACGGGATTCATGAGTCCAAGGCGTACCATAAAAGCCTTCCAAAACCCCGATCTTGTCGAAATGTTGCTGTGTAGGCGAGCAGGAAACACATAAAGCGACGGCAAATAGGAATGTGAATTTGTAGGTAGAGTGCATGTTCGTTTCAAGAGTTTAGCAGGCTTTGTAAAACCATTATTTTATTCAAGTTATAATTTTGAACAAAACTTCAATTCTTCAAAGCCATTTTTTAATATATGTAATGAAAATGGTGAGGCTGAATCTACCACTTTTATTCAACCTTGGAAAGCCAATAACTAATTGAATAGCAATGGGTAAGCAATAAAGGCTATTGTTTTTTATTTTAATCTCATGCATCACCGACAAATATCTCATACCAACAAAAGGGCGGCAAACGGCATCTCTTGCTAAATACTCTACATACTTTGCTTCAGGCGTTCGATGAAATCATCTTTTGCTTTCACCTTACGGAATTGCTCCAGAAGTCTTTTTCCTTCTTTCGCGGAAAATGCCAGCTCACGGAGATCATCATCATGAACCAGCACTTCCTCGAAAGAGTTTCGCTCAACAGCGTCCATTTTACCATCCACATAATCTGCGATGAAATCTTCTATAACCGGGGGATATTCTTTATCTATAATATAATTCTTCATAGAGGGGAGTTTGCTAAGTTGTCCTTCACTCCCCTTTTATTACATTATGCTGCGTTTGTTCCCAGCTGAACATAATCTTTTATTAGCGCCTGAATCTGTGCACGCCCACGGTTAATTCTGGACTTTACCGTACCCATGGGGGTATCTGTGATATCAGAAATTTCTTCGTAAGAAAGTTGCTGCATATCTCTCAAAATGATTACCTCACGGAAATCTTCCTGTAATTCCATCAGTGCTTTTTCTAATTGGACCATGCATAATTTTTCATGCAGAGCATCATCTTGGAGGATGTTGGTATCCTCGATGAGTAACTCTCTGCTATCCGGATCCGAATCGTCTTTGTGAATGGATACCTTATACATACGCTGCTTTTTCTTATACATACTCTTAGCCAAATTCAGCGCAATAGTGTACATCCAAGTTGAAAACTTTGCAATGCGCTCATACGAATGCTTGCTTTTGTGTACCCTTAAAAAGGTTTCTTGCACTAGGTCTTCACAATCCTGATGATTATGGGTGTAGCGATATAGAAAATTATGAAGGCGATCCTGATATCGGTACACCAACTCATTAAAGGCGAGCTCGATACCATTCTGAAAATATTCCATCAGGTCTTCATCGTTATATTTTTTTACTGAGGCGGATTGAAACGCGTTCATAAATAAACTCCATAATTTTATTTCTGATTCTTTTAAGCGCGAGTCGGGTTTAACCGATGATTCGCTTGACCAGGAAAAATAAAATCGAAGTGGAGTCTAAGGTACCGAAGCCTTTGATGGCGCGATCTGCGTCCAGTAAAGCTTCAAATATCCGGGGCATTTCGCCGTAGCGAAAGTTAGAGGCGTCTTCCCAGAGCTTATTAAAGAACCAGCTGCTGCCGACCCCCAACTCACTCTGGATCTGATTTTTAGCAAACCCTTTTTCGGAGAGCCTCAATATCTGCCAGACATTTACAAACACACTGTTAAAGAACCCCACGAGACGAATAATTTCTCCCGTGTCTGATTTAGTGTGTTGCAACATTTGTTCCGAGATATATAAGGCTTGTTCCAGATTCCGCTTAATTACGGCTTCTTTGAGCTCTATGGCCGTAAATTCACGATATGAGCCGATTATCTTCTTTACATCGGCTTCTGAAACGGTATTAGAAGTGTCCACAAAAGTGCACACTTTATCTATTTCTGTGGACAGTAGCTGTAGATTATTGCCCACAAATTGTGCCAGCAACTGGGCTGCTGCCGGCTCAATTTCTTTGGAGTGATGGCTCCGAACCCAATTAATTACCCAATCAGGAATCAGGTAATCCGACATATAATTAAATTCGTGGAGCCCAACGTGCTTACTTTTCTTTAGTGCTTTGCCAATATTTGTATTGCCCGGTGGCTTCTTCGTATTAAATAAAACCAGTAACGTAGAAGGATTAGGATTTTCGACATAGGAGATGAAGTCATTTATATGACCATTCTGAGATTCATCTTCGCTTCTTGCATCCGCCATTTGCAAAAAATTACGAATAATCACTACTCTGCGCTCCGCCATCATCGGGTAACTCTGTACAATAGTTAAAGCTTTGGGCGGCGTTACTTCTCTCCCATATAAAAGGTCAAAGTTGAAGTCCTTTTGATCAGGCGGAATTACCATCGAAAATTTCTCCACCAACCGATCCAGATAGAAATCTTCTTCTCCACAAAGATAATATATCGGTTTCAGATCGCCGGAATTTAGCTCTCCTACTACCTGCTGATAAATCTGGTTACTGTTGGTTTTTCGTGCCATCGTGGCAAAGATAAGGAAAGTGCTTGTGAATGAAATAGAGAATTGTCACTAAATCATGAAAGGATAAAAAAACGGTATCTTGCTTTGGCTTGAGAATTCTTCTACAGGATGCGGAGTGGGGACAAACACCTCAACCTTAGGCATTTCCGCCTGGCAATTGCGAGGACAAAAAGACATAGGAAAATGGTCCTATTTTGCGGAACTTCTCTCCTATTCCCAAGTACGACTCAATATTATGCTAAAGAGAAAATCTACTTCTGTGAAAAATACTTCTAATTCCAAAACCAGTCACTCCTCGGCCCCTTCTATCACGTACATTACAGAATCCACTGAAATAAAAGCGGATATGTTTTGCGAAGATGATGTTCGGGTTGCCGGTGTTATTGATGGCGAGATCAAATCAAAAAAGAAAATAATGCTAACGAAATCCGGTAAAGTGAATGGTACTATTCACTCCCCTGAGGCAGATATATCAGGCAAAGTTACGGGTGATGTTAGGGCAGACACTTCGCTCATTCTCCGTTCTTCTGCTGTGGTTGATGGGCAAATCATAACTAAGAAACTGACGATTGAGCATGGTGCTCAGGTAAAAGGATCTTTCCAAGTAGGGCCCCAGGTTGCCGTTTCAAAAGATACTACTTCGCCTGCCATTAAAGGTGAAGGGCTTAAAAGTCCGAAATCGAAATAAAGTAGATGTAACCAAATATTTCTGTCAATCCGTGTAAATAAATTCATTTGTTATGAATATTTTATAGGCAGAAATAGGATTAACACTAAAAGGTATTTCGTGGACAAATCAATAAAGCCTGAATCGATAACAAGTATTGCAAAAGGAACAAGGGTTACTGCCGACATTAAAACCGACTCTGATCTTCGAATTGCAGGGATGGTTGAAGGTGATATTAAAGCTAATGGAAAGCTGGTCTTGACAGAATCTGGCCGACTTACAGGCACAGTGGTAGCACAAGAAGCTATTATTGCCGGACGTTTTACGGGAGAGTTAAGGGTGTTTGACCAAGTTATTGTAAAAAATACCGCCGTTATAGATGGCTTTATCTTCTCCAAATTAATCTCGGTTGAAGATGGTGCAGAGGTTACAGGAATCATGAGTATTGGCAAAAATGTAGATGTTTTGAACGCCAAAATTTCCAAGAACCCTAAAAACCCGACAGTTAAAAAAGCGGTTGAAAAGGCTTCTAAAAC
>JBDNFJ010000384.1:0-13967 GCA_041689895.1 Gracilimonas sp.
CGGGATAACCTCAATCCGATAAAAATAAAAATGGCGGAAATCACAAATAAGCACCAGCGGACAGGGTCACTTAAAGAGGCTATGGTTGGCAGCGATGTATTTATTGGCGTTTCGGCTCCCGGTGTTTTAACCAAAGACATGGTTCGTTCGATGAATGATAACCCGATGATATTTGCTATGGCCAATCCTACACCTGAAATTATGCCTGAAGAAGCCATTGAAGCCGGCGCTGCTATCGTAGCCACCGGCCGTTCAGACTACCCGAATCAAATAAATAACGTACTTGCTTTCCCAGGTATTTTCAGGGGAGCCTTGGACGCTCGCCTAACCCACCTAACCACCAAAATGTTCATCACCGTAGCCAAGGCTATTGCAGACTGCGTGGAAGATGTAGCTGCCGATAAAATAATTCCAAGTCCTTTCAACGAACGTGTAGCCGGACGTGTGGCGCAGGCTTTAAAAGAAAACGCCTAACTTTATTGAATCAGCCCATCCTGCGGTTTAGTAGGATGGTTTTTTTATGGCGCTATTTCTCAAGCGACTCTCCTATACATTTTAACATATTTCTAATCCACCGCTTTTCAATAATTAGTACTTTCTGCCCCTAACCATAATTCTACAATTTATAATTTATGCGGGATGGAGTGAAGTTATATACGATGCTGTACATGCTATCGCTCTCTCTGATTTTGGGTGCAACTACTGCGTATGCGCAAATGCCAGAGTTAATACCTAAGCCTACCAAAAATGAAGTCACTGCTGTTTTTATTGAAATAGCTCCCGTCATAGATGGGCATTTAGATGATAAAGCCTGGGAGGGAATCGCTCCAATCACCACATTTACGCAAGTCTGGCCCAATGATGGAGCACCCGCTACCGAAGATTCTGAAGTTCGAATTGCCTACGATCGGGACAATCTTTATTTCGCTTTTAACTTTTATGATCGAAATGCCGATCAGATTCGAGCGAGTAATTTACAACGGGGTGGGCGAAATAGTCGGGATGATCACGCTTACATTGGAATAGATACCTACCACAATGGTCGAAATGCGTATCTCTTTGAGATGAATGCTCTGGGAACTCAGGACGATGCTTTAATCACGGATGAAACGATGAATTACGACAGTTTTTCCTGGGATGCCGTGTTCCGCAGCGAAACGGTAATTAACGAAGAAGGCTGGACGTTGGAAGTAGCCATTCCTTTCCGGCAGCTTCGGTTTCCGGAAGGCGAAGAGCTGGAATTTGGGCTGATGTTATCGCGCATGATCAATCGTAAGAACGAGCGGGTGCTTTGGCCGGCTATCGGGCTACAATATGGCGGAAGCTCGGGAGTACTTGCTGCAGCTTCTCAATACGGAACCTTAAAAGGAATCAAGAACATTCGGCGCGGAAATAATATTGAGATTAAACCCTACGTAATTTCAGGAGCACAAGAAATACGTCCGAATCTACAAAATGAGCAAACAGAAATCGATTACACCCATGATATTGGCGGAGATTTGAAATGGGGAATCACTTCTAACCTCACTTTAGATATGACCGTAAACACGGATTTTGCCCAAGTGGAAGCCGATAACGTTCAATTAAACCTGTCTCGCTTTAATCTCTTTTTTCCTGAAAAACGAGAATTCTTTTTAGAACGAGCCGGACTTTTTGAACATGGGAATAACCGATCTATACAAACCTTCTTTTCCCGGAAAATTGGGCTTTCAAATCAGATACTTGCCGGTGCCCGAATGACGGGTCAGGTTGGCCGAGTTTCAATTGGTGCATTGAACATTGAAACGGGCGATAAAATGAAAGAAGTATTTGGGCATCAATCTACCAATAACTCGGTAGCACGAATTCGAGCGCGTATTTTTCCTCGGGCAACCGTGGGTGCTATTGTCACAAATGTTGAAAGCCCAAATGGATATAATCGCGCTTTAGGCTGGGACACTAAATATAGGTTTTGGAGTTCGAGTGAGTTCAGCGCTTGGTACACCAAGGTTTGGGATGCTAATGATATGCTAAATGATGCCGCGGGTCACGCAAGTCTTCAGCTTCAAAATGATACGTATGCGAGCGGGTTTGCCTACACGAATGTTGGGAGAAATTATAATCCTGCCCTTGGCTTTGTTCGCAGGCGCAATATGCGGCAGTATGAAGGGAATTTAGGGTATAGCCCCACCGTGCATTTTGATGCTATTCCTTCCATCGGAAAACTCCATTTTGAGACTTCTTATAATTATATAGAAGGTCAAGATGGGGTGAAGCAAACCTCCGAATTTGAAGCGGGCACAGCTATTGAATTCAAAGGGCGGGAACGTATAGAGGCAAAAGTGAAACAACAATTTGAGCGGCTTTTCGACCCTTTTGAAATCCGTAATGATGCCGTTATACCCACCGGTGACTATACCTTTAATTCGGTAGAAATTGAAGGCCGAACCGATGAAAGTAGGCGTATTTCGGGTTCTGCCGGCGCACGATTTGGAGAGTTCTACCATGGAACCCGCACCGACATCAATGGTAGCATTGGGCTACAGCAGTCGAAGCATTTATACATTGATGGAAGAATAAATTATTCCATGGTTGATCTACCCATTGCCAATGGTTCATTTAATGCCACAACCATCTCTTCCTCAATTTTAGCCGCTATGAATCGGAAGTTATTTGCTAAGATGCTCATTCAATACGATAATTTTTCCAGAGATATACAGGCAAACATTCGCATCGATTGGATTCACACGCCCGGCAGCGACCTCTTCATTGTATTCAACACTTCCTATCATCTCACCGGAGATAATGAAACGTTGTTCAATCCCCGCAGAGATATCCTAATGAACAGCCAAGCCGCAGTCGTAAAGCTGACCTACCTCATTATGTTTTAAGGCTGATATATTTATGTAAGTAATCAACCTGTATCCAACCATTGGTTTTTAGTTTCTTTAGATGTGCTTTCACCGATGCGTGAAATGTTCTACCTAAACCGTTCTGTTGTTTATTATACCAACTAATCCCTTCTTGAATATCAAGCTCGGCTTCAGGTTCAATTTTAATTGTAAATGCCATTAATCAAATTTGAAGGAATCCTTCACCCCTTCCCAATTCAGTAGTCTTTCTGGGTTTTCTTTAGACAGCCGAATCCTTTCTCTTACAATGGCTTTGTGCTCTTCGGGGATTTCTTGCAGTTCTGTTGTGGCTTCGAATCCTAATTGCTCAATAAGCTGCAGTACAAAATCTACTTTTTGATCGGGGACTTTTAACGTAATCTCTTTCATGATTTGTAATGTTTAGCTGAAGTGTTGTTAGTGATAACGAATAAACGCCAAAGTGAACAGCTTAGTTTTTTTGTATGCCTTTTAGATTTGGGCGTCCCGGATACATGCGTCAATAACTTGAACTCGTTACATGCCTCCCGCTCAACAGTATGCTTGGAGTGCCCAAATCATCGGAAATACCGGATAAATTATGTGTCTGGAATTCTTTGGAATATTCTTCAGTCACAAAGAGATAAGGAAGGCATCTTAACCAACCGGCGATTCTAAAACTTTTATAAATAATGGCTCTAAAACAGGCTGGTTTGCTCGCGGTCTTCTTTTTGGGCCTGTTCTATGGTAGGCTCATCGGTGGGGGTGAAGGTGTCGAGCATTTCAGGCATGAATCGCTTTTCGTACATGCGCCGCGCAATTCCGTTGAGGGCTTTTTCACCCCGAGGTGGGATTCGCAGAAAGCCGCTGTCATCTTCATTCAGGAAACCAAACGAGCGTAAATCATTTACAATCAGGTAAGCCAGCTTCTCCGTTACGCCCGAATTCTTTTCAACATATTCGCGATGAGGTGGTTCTTCTTCACTCACATAAACCAAGCCTAAAATATTGAGTTCAACATCGGTAAGTGGAAATCCTTCACAGCCTTTTGTCAACAAATTATCCCATACCTTTTGGGAATAAAATAAGCCAAACCACCACTTGGCTTCGCGAAGCAGATTCCCGCTATGAGCGCAGGCAAATTGCTGGCCCGGACTTGCCTTTCGAGGTTCTCCACGGGTGCGATACATATTCACCATGGTAGCCAGATCTAACTCATGGATATTAGGCGGATACTTGAAGTAAAAACTGCTTCGTTTTTGCATGAATTCAGATTCCTGTCTTTTTAGTTGGACAGCGTAGATTGGAATCTACAAAATTATTTTCAAAGCCTTGGGTGGTAAACTGATTCCTCTAAACCTATTTCCCTTTTTCTTTGATTAAAGAAACGGCTTTATCCATAGTGAAATCTTCCGGCGTTTCCCCTTTAGGCAAACTGATGTTCTTTTTCCCGTGCTTTATATAAGGACCATAGCGCCCCGTCATCACTTTTATGGGCTTATCCGTTTCAGGATGTTTACCCAAATCTTTAATTTCATTACTGCCACGGCGCGAAGCTGATTTCTGAGCCAATAGCTCAACGGCTCTTTCTAATCCAATTTCCAGCACGCTATCTGTCTTAGGGATTGACTTGAATTTGCCATCATGCACTACAAAAGGACCATATCGGCCAACGCCGGCTTTAATAACTTTGTCATCTTCGGGATGGTTGCCTAACGGTCGCGGTAGCTCCAGCAGTCTCAATGCCAGCTCAAGGTCAATATCGGCAGGTTCCATTCCTTTAAGCAGCGATACTCTTTTCGGCTTTTTGTTGTCTTCTGTGACTTCGCCTCGTTGCACATACGGGCCATATCTTCCCGTTAGCACAAAAATAGGATCTTGAGTTTCAGGATCTTCCCCAATGGGCTTGTCTTCTTCTTTGGAAGCTTTGATTAGGCTTTGCAGTTTTTCGAAAGTGATATCGCTCGGATCCATGTCATTGGGAAGCGATGTAGTTACTTCCTCGCCTTCCATTTCCATTTTCGCATAAGGCCCAAAACGACCAACGGCTACTTTAATGCCTTCAAGTCCTTCCAGTGGTAAATCCAATAACTTTGCTTCCTGTGGATCAATTTTATCTTCCTGAGTATCAACCTTTGCTTTCAATCCGGTATCGCCGTTGTAATAATCTTCCAGATATTTAACGGGATCTTGTGTTCCTGCTGCTACGCCATCCAGCTTATCTTCAAGTGCTGATGTAAAATCACTGTTAACCAAATCGGGAAAGTGTTTCTCCAGAAGAGAAGAAACCGCAAATGCGATAAAAGTTGGTTTGAGCGTTTTACCCTCGCTTTTAGCGTATTTACGATCCTGAATGGTACTGATAATAGAGG
The DNA here is from genome assembly GCA_041689895.1 of Gracilimonas sp. GTDB lineage: Bacteria > Bacteroidota > Rhodothermia > Balneolales > Balneolaceae > Gracilimonas. The sequence continues at coordinate 5,222 of JBDNFJ010000384.1, forward strand.
CATACGTGGATGGGCGACCTACCCCTCTTTTCTCCAATTCCTTCACTAAAGTTGCTTCGGTAAAACGTGCCGGTGGTTTTGTTTCGTGACTTACAAAGTTCAGATCATCCAGCGCGGTTGCGTCATTTTCTTTCATTTCCGGCAGGTAAATTTCCCGATTTACGAGAGCTGCTTCGGGATCATCACTTCCCTCTACATAAGCACGGAAGAAACCAGGAAATAGGATTTTTTTACCGCCTGCACGGAAGTCTGCTTCCGTATCGTTGTTTTTAGCACGTATAGTTACGTTGGTGAACTCGAGTTCAGCTTGCGCCATTTGGGTAGAAATGGTTCGTTTCCAAATGAGGTCGTACAGCTTGAATTCACGATCTCGAAGTCCGGCTTTTTCCGGTTTCACAAAACGAGAACCGGAGGGACGAATGGCCTCGTGGGCATCCTGCGCCGATTTCCCCTTTTTATTGTAATTCCGAACACGCTCAAACAAATAATCTTCGCCGTACTCTTCGGTAACCGCATCGCGGGCGGCACCAATGGCCTGGCCCGAAAGTCGAGTTGAATCGGTACGCATATAAGTGATAAATCCTTTCTCGTATAATTTCTGAGCCACGCTCATGGTGTCGCGTGCCGGAAATCCAAACTTTCGGTTGGCTTCCTGCTGCAGGGTAGAGGTAATAAAAGGAGGCGAAGGATTTCGCTTCTGTGTTTTCACATCCACGTTAATCACAGACCAATTGGCTGCTTTTAGATCTTCAACCAGCGCGGCGGCTTTATCTTCATCCAATAAAACTACAGCATCCGGTTTCTTCAGCTTACCGGTATTCTCATCAAAATCTTTACCACTGGCCAGCCTTTGCTCATTTAAATGTGTGAGGTCCGCTTCAAATTTATCCTTGTCTCCCTCTTTATGCAGCTGAGCTTTCAAATCAAAATAAATGGCGCTTTTAAATTTCATGCGCTCGCGCTCGCGCTGCACCAGAAACTCCACTGCTACCGATTGCACACGTCCGGCTGAAAGTCCTGGAGAGATTTTTTTCCACAACAAAGGAGATACCGTATATCCCGCCAGGCGATCCAGAATGCGCCGAGTTTCCTGAGCATGCACCAGGTTCATGTCAATATCACGCGTGTTTTCCAGCGCGTTGAGAACCGCTTCTTTAGTAATTTCGCGAAACACCATTCGCTTTACCGGTACTTTGGGTTTCAGAATCTCTAATAAATGCCATGAAATAGCTTCCCCTTCGCGATCCTCATCAGTCGCAAGAATGAGCTCATCAGCATCTTTGAGTAATTTTTTGAGCCTGCTCACCACTTTCTTTTTGGAAGAAGGAATCACGTACAGCGGATCAAAACGGTCCTCTACATTAATCCCTAAATTAGACCACTTCTCTTTCTTGTACTTCGCAGGAATCTCTTTCGCAGACGAGGGGAGATCACGAATGTGGCCCATCGAAGAATCCACTACATACCCAGTGGGCAAGTATTTTTTAATGGTTTTTGTTTTCGTGGGGGACTCAACAATTACGAGACTTTTCATACAGTAATACTATATTATTTGATGCTTTTGACCAGCTCTTTTAGCTCTCCAGCGTGGTCTTTGGTGTTCACTTTTTCGATAGTTTCCAAAATAGTACCATCTGAATCAATAACAAAGGCCGAACGAGAAGGACCAATAAACGTTTTGCCGTACATCTTTTTCTCAATCAGCGAGTCGGTTGCTTTTGCAAATTTGTACTCAGGATCTGATACTAAGGTATAATTGATATCCAGTTTGTCGGCATAACGCTTGTGCGATCCGCAGGTATCTTTGCTAATGGCCACCAAATTATAGCCGTGATCGTTAAACCAATCGGCATGTTCAGCAAGGCTTTTATTTTGCTTGTCACATCCACCGGTATTGTTCTTCATGTAAACCGAAACGATGGTTGGGCGGTCAAGGAGTTCGCTGAAAGTGCATTCCTTTTCCTCTCCGTTCTGTACCGTTTTTAGGGTGAAATTGAGATCAACTTTGTGGCCTATTTCAATCATGGTTGCTAAAAATTTTCATTATTTGTGTTGGAATGAAATAACTGAATTCGCGAAGGAATTCGTTCGATATAATAGAGATTTTTTAGAGTTATCAATGTTTTACGGACTTGTGATTATTCACAGATTCACTGAGATTCAAACCTATTGAAAGTTTTAAAGAGGTATCTTTTATCGTTCATAAGGAAAAAGACAGGTTGGAGAAATTAAAAGGTGAACGTGCGAGGCAGCATAGCATAGAATTAACAAGCAATGGCGTAATTGTTTTGAGTGGAAAAATGGTGACGCCTTTGACGTTGAAATCATAGTTTATCATTAATAATTAAACACATGAAAGATATAGCCGGTACACCCCGGTGAAATGTTAAAGGAGGAGTTTTTAAACCCTTTGAAAATCTCCCGAAGGGAGTTTGCCCGAATTATTAGAGTTCCGGCGAATCGTGTAAATCAGATTGTAAATGGTAAACGATCTATTACTGGAGATACCGCCATCCGTTTTTCTCTGGCACTAAATACCTCGGCCGAATTCTGGTTAAGGCTACAGGACCGATACGAACTAGAAAAAACCTACGATGAGGTTAGGGATTCATTGAAGAAAGAGATTCAGTCTATTCTTCGATGATTTCTCAATAAAACCGGGTTATCTATTTAAAAAACATAGTATCGTTTTATGTATTGAAAAACGATAGCCTGAAATGTGCATGAGTCAGCTTTGCGGTTTTTAGATTTTGTAAAATCCCACCATCACCCGCGCCACAACAAATACTTAGCCACCGCCGCCACTACCAACGAATGATGCACTACGCCCTGATTTACCAGTTCTAAGAAATCATCCAGAGGCATCACATGTACGTTAATACGCTCATTGCCATCCAGCTGTTGATGGCCGACCTTTGTGCAATTTTTGATTACGTAGGTGTAGGTATAATTGGTAAGAAAAGCAGGATTGGAACTCACTCTTCCTAAATAAACCATTTCATTTCCGGCAAAACCAGTTTCTTCCAGCAGCTCTCGGTTGCACGTTTCCAGCGGTTTTTCTCTGGGATCTACGATGCCACCGGGCAGCTCAAGAGTAGCCTGCTCAATTCCATATCTATATTGTTCAACCAAAATAATTTCGTTATCGGGCGTAAGAGCAATCACATTAATCCAGTCTGGCGCTTGTATGATGGAAAATGTGGCGTGATGATCTTCGGAAACAATTTTCATATCACGACTTAAAAGTTTGAATATATTCGTCGTATATTTGGCCTCTTCATTCGTGGTGATCCACGGTTCAATCGTAAAAGAAAAATCACGGCTACTCATATGTCAGATGCGCTAAAGTTAGATAAAGATCAGTTTTCTTCGGAAGCAGAACTTAAAAAAGCTATTGGTAAAGCGTGTGATTTAATGGAACAAATTTACGCGGATGGAAAATATCCAAAGATGATTGTAGAGCGTTCTTGGAGTAAATATAATCCCGTTATAGAGGGGGAACTGGCTCAACCCAAAGCGTATCGCTGGTATCTTACACGGGAGATGGAACGTCTCGTTAAAAATGATGGAACGGTATTTATAAAACCTTCTCGCGATGTGTTGCCTCTCAATAATCCTGAGCTATTTGATAATGTGGATGAAAACGATTGGGACATCACTCAAAAGAAGCTCTTTCTCTTCCGGGCTGAACGAATTGATATTTCCTTAGATCGGCTCAAACATTACACAGGTACCCAACCGGAAGATTTTCAGCGGTATATCTTATTCACCAACTATGATATGCACGTCGAAGTATTTCTGGACAAGTTTCCGGATTGTGTAAAGCCTGCGCGCGAGGGCGTTCAGATGCCAGCGTATCATCACAAAATGGATAATAACTCGGGGCTGACTTTAGTGAATATTGGAGTCGGGCCTTCAAACGCCAAAACCATCACCGACCACGTGGGCGTGCTTCGTCCGGATGCCATGGTAATGGTAGGCCATTGTGGTGGGCTTCGGAATCACCAAGACATTGGTGATTTTGTACTGGCAAGCGGCTACTACCGTGCCGACAAAGTGCTGGATGATTTGTTCCCTATCGGAATCCCAATTTCCCCCAATTATCTCCTCAATCGATTTCTGAAAGAAGTGCTCGACAAGCACGAAATGGAGCATCGAATTGGAACGGTTTATACTACCGCCAACAGGAACTGGGAATTCTCAAAAGCCAAGTCGGTCGAAGAAATTCACATAAGTCGAAGCCTCGCTATCGACATGGAATCTTCCACCGTGGCCACCAACGGTTTTCGATATCGGATTCCTCACGCCACGCTGCTTTGCGTAAGTGACAAACCCCTGCATGGGAAGCCTAAGCTTTCGGGTGCCGCTCAATCTTTCTACCAAAATTCTAAAGAAATGCATCTGGAGATGGTAATTGAAGCGCTCCAAATGGTGAAAGACAATTACCCACAAGGCTTGCCCAATTCCAGTATTCGCGCTTTCAATGAGCCACTTATGGGGGGCAGCGACTGATAGAGTTTCTCTCTTCCGCCGCATAGGTTTTTCTGGCAGGTTTTGTATTAATTTGGTGGGAATGGCACAGAATTTGATAAATAATGGTTTGTATATTTGATCCGAATTTAATGAGATAAAACAATGCCTACGTACGAATACAAAAGAGAAGATGGAACCACGTTTGATATCAAACAAAAAATGAATGACGCACCGCTGACTACTTGCCCCGATACGGGACAAAAAGTGAAGCGGGTGATTAGCGGTGGTGGTGGCGTGGTGTATAAAGGCGATGGCTGGTATGTAACCGATTATAAGAATAAAGGAAAGAAATCAGCTTCAACTCCATCGACTCACGTTTCAGAAAACCATGCTTCGGAATCCAAAGCGGAAGCTCCTAAAAAAGAAGCACCCAAAGAAACCACTTCTACCGACTAAGAAATTATAACAACGGGCTTTTATCTGAATAGAACTCCAGAGATTCCAGCTTTGTGATTTTCTGCTTATCGCATTCACAAGCAAGCCATTCCCTGCTCCCATTATATTCTTTCAAAGTCAGTATATTCACGCCATCAGGGTGATTATTCAGTAAAAAATTTTAGCATGTCAGAAAAGCGGCCGGAAGCATACGAACAAGCACTAAACCAATTTGTTTTTCTTTGGGGTGAAATGGCTTCAGCTTGGGGCATCAATAAAACCATGTCCCAGATTCATGCATTGCTATACGCCGAATCTCAGCCATTAGACACCGATTCCATTATGGATACGCTGGATATCAGTCGTGGGAATGCGAACATGAATTTACGTCGACTGCTTGACTGGGAACTCATCCACAAGGAAACGTTTACCGGCGATCGTAAGGATTATTATTCAGCCGAAACGGATGTCTGGAAAATTGTGTCAACTATCATACGAGAACGTCAGCAGCAAGAGATTGCACCCATCCGCGAGAACCTGCAAAAATGTATCCAGACGCTGGAATCCGGTGGTTTAAAGGATGAAGAAAGCAAGGAATTCAAAATTCGGATTGAGAATTATATGGAATTTCTGGAGATGTTTGAGCGCTTTACCGATGCGCTGCTTCCTTACATCAACAAGAAGAATTTGAAGTTTTTGAAACAACTGGTTAAGCTGGTGGAAGTCAAGGAATCTCTGACTGGAAAAAACAAAGATCATGACTAAAAAATCACATAAAGAAATTGGAAACGAAGGCGAAGAATTGGCCTGTGCTTATTTAGAAACCAAAGGATGGACCATCGTGGACCGCAATTACTTTTTTGAACATGCCGAAGTGGATATTATAGCTTTTGATGACACCACCGTCGTTTTTGTAGAAGTGAAATTACGGTCATCCACCAAATTTGGCCAACCGATGGAATACGTGACGGAAGAAAAAGTACAAAACGTGTTCAAAGCGGCAGAAGCGTGGATTTTTGAACGTAAAATGGATGGCTATCCTATGCGGTTCGATATTGTGGGAATTGTACAAAAAGGCGAAGAAGCACCGAATTTCAATCATATTGAGGATGCCTTCAGATAGATTCCGGGTTTTAGGATTAGCTTGCAGACAGATGTTATGACCAAAAAAGGCAGGTTCAAACCCGGTAAAATTTATTCTGCGTTCCGAATAACACACAAGCTGAATCTTTTTGAAGGCAAATCCATTAACAACTATCACCCCATACGTTAACATTTAGCACGAATATTTATGCCTTACACCAATCAGGAAATTGCCGGAAAACTTCGGGAAGTCTCCCAGCTCATGCAACTTGCCGGGGAAAATCGTTTTAAAGTGATCGCTTTTGATAGAGCAGCTCAAACTATTGAAGCGCTCAACGATGATATTAACGTCTTCATCCAAAATAAAAACCTGACGGATATAAAAGGAGTGGGAAAATCTATTGCGGAAGATATCTATGCGCTGGATGAAACCAACGAAATGCCCGTGCTTCAGGCATTCAAAGAGAAAGTTCCTGAAGGGTTAATGAAGTGGCTGGATATTTCCGGGTTGGGACCTAAGAACGCCTATAAAATCCATAATGAGCTGGGCATTAGCACGTTGGAAGAACTGAAAGAGAAAATAGAGGATGGATCCGTGGCTTCTCTTTCAGGGCTTGGCCAAAAGTCGGCCCAAAAAATCATGAGCTCTATCGAGTGGATGGAGAAGTTTGACGAACGCTGCCGATTGGATCAGGCAAAGGAAATAGCCTCTGTTATTATTGACAGCCTCAAAGATCAAAAAGGCGTGCAGCAAATTGAGGTAGCCGGATCGTATCGTCGTGGTCTCGAAACCATTGGCGATATCGATATTTTAATTGCAGCGGATGAAGAGCATATCTCTAACTTATTTGATGTATTCACCCATCACGACCGGGTGACTGAGATTCTGGGTAAAGGCGAAACCAAAAGCTCGGTGCGTACTAAAGAAGGCCGGCAGATTGATCTTCGCATCGTTTCTGCTAAGGAATTTCCAGCAGCGCTGATGTATTTTACCGGAAGCAAGGAGCATAATGTGGTGATGCGTCAGCGTGCCAGAGAGCGTGGGATGGGACTGAATGAATATGGTTTGTTTAAATTAAACCAAGAAGGCGATACCGATTTCGATCAACCCATTGCGTTTTCGAGTGAGGCCGATGTTTACCAAAAGTTAGATCTGCATTTTGTCCCACCAGAACTACGCGAGGACCGTGGTGAGTTTGAGATTTATGAACAACAAGAAATCATCGATCTCGTGCAAGACTCCGATATTAGAGGCGTAATTCATGCGCATAGTACGTGGAGTGATGGCAAGTTTTCGATCAAAGATATGGCCGAAGCGTGCATGGAGCGTGGCTATGAATATCTGGGGCTAAGCGATCACTCTAAAACGGCCGCGTATGCGGGAGGGTTGAGTGTGGATGAGGTGAAACAGCAGTGGGCTGAAATTGATCAGCTAAACGAGGAATTCAAAAGCGAAGGTAAGAACTTCGTGATTTTTAAAGGAATCGAATCTGATATCTTAGCCGATGGCTCGCTCGATTATGAAGATGACATTTTGGAAGGTTTTGATTTCGCGATTGCCAGTGTGCATCAGTCGCTGGAAATGCCTCGGGATAAAATGATGAACCGTATGCGAAATGCCATTATGAATCCATATACTCGAATTCTGGGTCACCCAACCGGACGCCTCCTGCTGAAACGAAACGGTAGCGACTTAGACCTTAATGAGCTGGTAGCTTTAGCGGCCGAGCACAATACGGCCATCGAAATAAATGCTAATCCACACCGCTTAGATCTTGACTGGCGGTTCGGAAATAAAGCGCGCGAAACCGGACTTATGACCTCCATTAATCCTGATGCGCATACCATTGAAGGCATCGACAATATTCCATTTGGCGTACGCATTGCCCGAAAAGGGAAATACAGCAAAGATCGGGTGTTAAACACTAAAAGCGCCGATGAGGTAAAGGCCTTTTTTGAAGCCGGATAGCTTATTCAGGAAGGCTTTTACAGGTCATTTACTTTCATGAATTTTAACTCTTTGGAGGTATTTATATAAACTTTGCGCAAACACTCAGATATTTTGATGGATGCCTCATTCAATAAAACACATTTTTCTGCGTACCTTTAGGATTAAATAATTTCAAAAAAGGACGCTCTAAATAGTACCAACTATACCTATGAATATCGAAGAATATAACTTTAAAGATCGCCTGATCAAGGGAATTACCACCGACGGGCATTTTAAGATTTCGGTAGTAAAAACTACGGAGGTGGTTAAAACGGCGAAAGAAAATCATCAGCTTTCATTACTTAATACGGTGGTGCTGGGGCGGGCACTTACTGCCACTATGCTACTTGCTTCAGAACTGAAAGGCGAAGAACGTATTCAGCTTCGTATGGATGGAAGCGGCCCTATCGGTTATTTGGTAGCCGAAGCAAATTCTGTGGGCGAGATTCGAGGCTATGTTCAAAACCCAGATGCCGAACTGGATTACTCAAATCCTGAAACTCAACTTGGAGACGGAATCGGTTTAGGCGTGCTCACTTTTTCCAAGATTATATATAATGAAGCTGAACCTCATACCAGCAGTATCCAATTAATTAATGGAGATGTGAACAGCGATGTAGCACATTATTTGGCGCAGTCGGAGCAAATTCCTTCTGCATTGCTTATTGATGTGGGTATTAGCGAAGAGGGAAAAGTAACTCAGGCCGGCGGACTTATGATTCAGCGCCTGCCGGGCGCGCCTGATGGCCAAATTGATATGTTGCA
>JBDNFJ010000385.1:0-5471 GCA_041689895.1 Gracilimonas sp.
CTTTGAATATTCAAAGACGTCTCAAAGCCAAATCCATGCATCCAAATAGTTCGGGGACCTATCCCAAAAATAGGTTCATGAGCTTTTACACTGGAAGAAATTCCAATCCCAAAGAGTATTCCTATTAATAGAATTTTAGAAATTAGAGTTTTAAATAGTTGAATCTTCATATATAGTCGAGATATTTTTTGTAAGAGAGTTCGGTTAAATTCCCAAAAATCTAAAAACGGGAACTATTGCATAAGCAAAAAAAGCGCCTGTACTAAAAATGGATACAGAGCTCCAAAACATGATTTTAGTGAATCTTCCGGCAACTTCACATCCACTTCCACTGGTAACGCTACAGGCCATTTTTCCTTGAGGGCGATAAATTAAAATGCCACTTAAGACCAGCATTATTCCTGAACCCAAAAAAATCCAACCTTTATTCGCTGAAAGTGGTACTAACCATGGAAAATTTGAAATCATTGATGTAACAGCGGCGCCTCCTGCAAATGCGGCAACAGCAGCAGGTAAAGCACAACACAGCAATGTACCTGTTGAAGTGAAGAGGGTAAAAAAGCTAGAGACTTTTTGTTGCCAGTTTTGAGCAGACATTCCTAATTCTCCTCCATAGATTTTTCAGGGTATTTTATAAATTGTTCTACGTCATATCCTGCATCAGATATTGTTTGTGTGATAAGCTCTTTACTTAAATTCTGATCTTTGTTGAGCTTTATTCTGACTTTATTTTCTGATGCAGAAGCAGAAACAGCATTTATTTCATCTAATTCAGATAAATGCTTTTCTACATTATTTGAGCAAAACGTACAGACCATACCTTTTGTTTGTACTATTATTGAAAATTCCTGATCTCCTTCTTTACTCAATATTTCTTGCTTTTCAGATTTAGTACAGCTTATTGAAGCAACAAATAATAAAGAAGAGATAATAAAAAGTGATCGATAAGTTGTTTTTTTGAAGTTTTTCATAAAATAGGGTAATTGAAAAAAATGCACCGGCTACTAACCGGTGCTAATTAGACGATCAGTCTTTCTTGACCATTGTTTTTCCGCAACAGCAAGTTGGGTTTTGAGTTCCACCACAGCTTGGCGGTGCACTCTTAGTTACGGTTACTTCGCATCCACAACTTGCGTCGGGACACTGATAAACATCTCCTTTCTTGAATGGCATAATTGCTCCTTCAATTTGTTTGTGTTTCTGTTCTGGAGGTAATATAAGACCTGTACCTTGGTACGGAGTCAAGCTTTTTTTTAGAAAAGAAATCCCTTGGAATAGTTTCAACAGTTCCTCAAACGCTTCTTCAAGCTTTTTGGTGCGAACCAGACCCTCCAGGCGGTTGACTTCCGATCCTTTTTTAAACAGCAACAGTGTAGGTACGGCTTCGATATCTAATCGGTTTATCAGCGGGGAGCCTTCAGTAACTTTGACTTTGCGTACTTCTATTTCATCCTTATAATCTTGTGCAGTTGCTTTGAGCTTGGACTCCATCATATCGCAAGGCGGGCAGTCGCCCATCCAGATATCAATAACTAGAGGTCTCCGATGCTAACCGATATACTTACTAAGGTTTTCTTTTTCAATTGTTGGAATATCCATGACGTTGTTAATAGGTGTCTTGAGAAAGATGTAACTTGGACAGCCTGTCTGAGCTGCAAAATAATGTAGCAGGATCGGGCAAACTGTTCGATCTACATTGTTTTTTCTATTTTCTCCGGTTCATATCCCGCTTCCAGCAGCGCCTCACGGACGCCGGCTTCATCTATTCCACCGTTTGTAAAATGGACGTGGAGGAGTTGCTCATCCAGGTCAGTTTCTATTTCAATATCAGGAACCATTTCATGCAAGGCCTTATTGATAGTTTCCACGCAGTGCTTGCAGTGCATGTTAGGCAATTTAAAAGTGAGGTCAATCTTATTTCCCCTTCTCTTCTTTCGAGGTATCAGGGAGCAGACGTCCACCAAAGGAATTGAGCAAAACGGTACTTACGCTGCCGGCCATAGCTACCATAGCCCAGACGGGACTGACCAGGCCGGTTACCGCAAGCGGCACGCCGAGGCCGTTAAAGCTAAAGGCTATAATCAGGTTTTGCCGGGTCTTTTTGTAGGAAGTTTCACCAATCTTAAAAGCTTCGGGCAGGGCGCTGAGCCGCTCGCCCATCAGCACTATGTCGGCCGACTCAATAGCGATGTCTGTGCCGGCGCCAATGGGCTATACCTACATCGGCCTGCGTCAATGCAGGCGCATCATTGATGCCGTCGCCCACCATGGCAACTCTTTTCCCCTTTTCCTGTAACTGCCTGACATGTTTTGCTTTCTCATCGGGCTTCACACGGGCATATACTTTCTCAATGCCGCATTCTTTTGCTATAGCTTTGGCCGTTCGTTCATTGTCACCTGTAATAAGAACGGGGGTGAGGTTCATCTCTTTAAGCTGCTTCACTGTTCCCGTGGCATCCTCCTTAAGGGTATCGGCCAGGGCAATGGTACCGGCAAGGGTGCCGTCTATCGTTACACCGATGACGGTTCGACCTTCTTCTTCATGGTCTTTAACCCATTTTTTAGCCTGTTTAATATCTACGCCTTTTTCTTCCAGAAACTCCATGCTGCCAACTTTAACATCACGGCCGTTAACTTCGGCCATCACTCCTTTGCCGGTTGCAGAATCGAAATCCTCGGTTTGGGGAATGCTTTTGATATTATTTTTAACATGCGCAACTACGGCCTGCGCCAGCGGATGTTCGGAGTTTTGTTCAGCCGCTCCGGTTAGTTGATAAAATTGGGTTTCGTCAATATCACCATAGATCTTCGTATCTACCACTTCTGGTTTTCCCACGGTGAGCGTGCCCGTTTTATCAAAGACGATGGTGTCTATATCTTTCATAATTTGAAAAGCTTCACCGGCACGAATTAAAATGCCGCGGTCGGCCGCCATGCCGCCGCCCCGTATCATCGCCAGGGGCGTAGCCATGCCCAATGCGCAGGGATAGCCCATCACAAACACGGCCAGCATGGCAAAAATAGCGCGTACCAGGTTTGACTGTCCGGTTACCATCCATGTTCCGAATGTCCAGACCAGCAAGGCCAGTCCGGCAAAAACCACTACGCCGGGTACATAATACTTCAATGCTTTATCAACCAATTGGATGATACCCGGCTTCATGGCACGGGCTTCTTCGATTTGGCGGGCCACCTGCTGCAGGAAAGATTCGTCGCCTATGGCGGTGACTTTAACCAGAAGGCTACCTGCCTGGTTGACTGAACCGCCTACCACTTCGTCACCTTCTCCTTTTTTGACGGGGATGGATTCGCCCGTTACGATGCTTTCATCCACGCCGGAGTGGCCTTCAATGATTTCACCGTCAACCGGAATCTTTTCACCGGGGCGAATGCGCACGCGGTCGCCCTTTTGCAGCTTGCTGACTTCCACTTCCTGTTCGCTGCCGTCATCATCCACTCGGCGGGCGGTTTCGGGCTGAAGATTCATCAGCTTGCGCACCGCCTCGGAGGCACGGGCACGAACCTTATTGGAGGCATAGCCAGACAGGATGTGGTAGGTGGTTACAAATACCGAAACGCCAAAAAACTCGGCAGCGGGAAATTGTGGATAAACAAGTCCGGCAAAGCCGCCTGCAAGGCCTGAAAAGGCACCAAACTCAAGTAGTACATGCTGATTTAAAATACCACGTTTTAGCGATTGCCATGCTTTTTTTTTGATGTACCATCCCGGCCAGAACATAGTGCCAAGTGCTAGCCCCAACATGGCAAAAGCGAACCACGGATACATAATGCCCAGCCACATCGCTATCATCAAGGCCAGCGCAAGGCCGGTGAAGACCCCTGAAATTTGGAGATTATTCTTATGCTCCTTTAGTTCTTCTTTTTGTTGTTCAAAGGCCTTTACCTTATCGGGATCACGTATGGAATAGCCCAGATCCAGAATAGTCTGCTTTAGCTCCTGTTCCTGGACCTTACCTTCTTGATAGCGTATCAGCACCTGCTCGTGCGCCAGGCTTACGTCCACTTTTTCTACGCCACCCAGCTTATTGTAAGCCTTATTGATACTTTCGGCACAGAACGAGCACGCCATGCCGCCTATGTTGAGTTGGAGGTTTTTCATTGCGTAACAAATGGTTATAAATGGAACACCGATAAAACAGATCGGACAGATATATCACAGATTATGTACCTATAACCATCTTCCCTATCGGTGTTATCGGTGTTCTTTTTTTGCACTATAATTGGTTTTGGCTAATGCTTCTTTCATTTCATCAAACGAGGTTTGATCTGGATCAAATTCTACCTTGGCAGATTTGTCGTCAATGGTTATTTTGGCATTTTGGACGCCATCCAGTCGTTTAAGGATATTGGCCGAGCGATTGGCACATCCTTCACAATGCAGGTCCGGGATGTTGAATATCAGTTTTTCCATAATAGAGTTTGGTTAGGATCCGTAAAGTTTCACCGGTTGTCCGGAACGGATCTATATTTTGAAAGTACTTAGTGAGAATGTCCGGAATGCTCTTCGGAAGCTCTTTCAACTTTTTTAAGCGTAAAGCCGGCATCTTCTGCTGCTTTCTTAAACTGGTCGTCGGTCACGGTTTTGCCCTCAGCTATCCACAGAGAAGCAATACCCTTTTTGGCATCTACTTTTTCAACCTTTTTGACACCGTCAATTTTTTCCAGTGAGCCTTTCATTTTTTTCTCGCACATACTGCAAACCATGCCGTCGATGTTCAGCGTAATTTTTTGATTGGTTGCTTCTTGTGCCTTCTCGTTTGTCTGCTGAGCCTGGGTTGTAAACGCAGTTCCTACAAGCAGTAATCCAAATAGTGAAATAGTGAGTAATGGTTTCATAGTATGTTCCTGTTATTTGTTAATTTTTCTTGTTCATTTCAACACCGCAACAACACGTTGGGTTTTGATTTCCACCACAGCTAGGTGGTGCACTCTTTGTTACGGTTACTTCGCATCCACAATCTGAGTCGGGACACTGATAAACATCTCCTTTCTTAAATGGCATGATTAATCTCCAATTTGTTTGTGTTTCTATTACTGGAGGCAATATAAGACCTGTACCTTGGTACGGAGTCAAGTGCTTATTCTATAAAATAGGATTAATTTCAGATGCAGATTTATCTTTGAGCACAAACCATCCTAAAAAACTTCCCCATATCACGCAATTGAAAAGAACAGGAAGTAGAATTCCTTTTACGGCAAAACCGTTAAAGAATTCTCCTCCCATGAAAGGTACAACTACCACCCACAACCAAAGTGATGGGAGTAATCCAAAGAGGGTTCCTTTCCAAATAGTAGGGTTTGGAATAATTTTAGGGGCTGAAGTAGCTAATACCTGAATAAGGCACTAAATTAGTTACTATGTACACACGTAAAAGTCGATTAGCACCTCGCCAACAAAGCCGGTTAATAGAGCACTTTGTAGCAGGCACAACCACTCGAGCAGCCGCTGA
>JBDNFJ010000386.1:0-1492 GCA_041689895.1 Gracilimonas sp.
CTTGCTACTATTGGCCATTTTTAAAAGTGATTTACTGGCCATTATTCATCCTGAATATGGTGGTGATTCCGCGTTCATGTATTTCTTGTTGCCTATTCCCTATTTGTACTGTTCCTTTAGTCTGGCGGGAAATATTGTAGCTATGACGGGACATTCTAAGCTTACGCTAATAAATAGTTTTGTTGTAAGCATTACCAATATTTTATTGAATTTGTTTCTTATCCCTATTTTTGGCGTGGTGGGTGCGGCCTTGGCATCAACCGTTGCTACGCTTCTTTTACACTCCTTTGAGCTCGGAGAAGCTCGCTGGGCAGCCAAGGCTCATCTTTATTTAAAGGATATCTATAAGCCCCACTTAGCCGGGCTTATTGCCGCTGTGGTCTTAGCTGTGTGTTTAAATTTTGTACCTTGGTTCTCGAAAGGAATTATGCAACAAGTAACATTAGCAGCCCTTGTTTTGGGAATCTTCGGAATCTTTTTAGGCGGGAATTATATACAACGAGTTAAAAGGAAATTGACCAAAGCTACCTAAGCGCATCCTATCTACGCTTTCTATAATTATGCACTCGGTCGGCACAATTGGCCCAGGTTAGTGAACTCATTTCATCCATTGTGGCATTACCAAACTTTAGCCGCAATGCCTCATCTTCCAGTAAAATTTTCAGGGAATGTTCCGTTGCACTCTCAAAATCAGGATTTACTAAATACGCTGTTTTATTGTGAGTTAGCACTTCGCGGATGCCTACCATTTCGGGTGCCAAAATTGCTTTCACACTGGCTTTATATAAGAATGTCTTAAGCGGTAGCGGTAATCAGCTCCGTGTAGGTATCAATCATTTTCTCAACAGGAAGAGCAAACTGCTTTCCAAATTCAAGTTTGGACTGATGAATATCTTCAAAAACCACTTCTAAATGCATTGTGTCTTTCCGATAATTGTTCTTCCGAAAATCCACCGCTAAAAAAACGTTTTTGGCAAACTGGGAATGAAGTATAACTCCTATAAAACGTAGGTTCTCTGTCATCATATTAAAAAACCAACGAGGCAATGGGTTTTTCTCTCTGGGTAAGGCCCAAAAGTTTCAAACAAGATCGGTAAACTCGTGAAAAGTAATCCGGAAATCACAACAGGGATATTGCGAGTGTATGCTACATTGGCCTTCCTTTTTCAGATTTTAAAGCAGCAGAAAGAGCAAGACTGGTTTTCTCAAACCCGCGTATAGTTGGCATGGGATGTGTGACAGAATCAAGCTCAAACGTATCCATTACAAAATAGTAGACTCGCATGTCGTGGAGGCTCGTTGCTTTTTTATCGCTATACGAGGCAGATATTAACTCTGCATTGTATTGAGTACTTGGCGCATCCACCATATTGATAAACTGCTCATTATCTGCACTTGAGGCCTGTAAAAAGCTTATCCGTGATGTAAATTACATCCATAGATTTCTTTCAATAAACTACTTCCACTAAAATCATTTAAAAATATAGCTATC
>JBDNFJ010000387.1:0-1505 GCA_041689895.1 Gracilimonas sp.
AAAAGATTCAACAAACGAACCCCGCCCTACCATAATTTCTGCCCTTCCGCCCGAGAGCTGATCGAGCGTGGCAAACTGCTGGTAAACCCTCACCGGATCCTCCGAACCTAAAACCGTAACCGCACTGCTTAAACGAATATTTTTTGTCCGTGCGGCTGCCGCAGCCAATAATACAGATGGAGCCGAAGAGATGTATTCCTCACGATGATGTTCTCCAATGGCAAAAACATCCAAGCCTAACCGGTCCGACAATTCCACTTCTTCCATTAAATGCCGAAGCCGTTCAGAGGGCTGCAACGTAGCGCCGGTTTCTGCATCCGGTGTATTCTCTACAAAAGTATAAATCCCAAATTCCATGGTTCCTGCTTGATTAAATAGTTTAATGTTAAACTAACAATAATTTTATTAAAATTGTATGAGGGTATGATTGATTTATCTTATGAAGCTGATTTCATACAAACCTAAATTTGATTTGTATCCTTCGTCCGAGCTAAAAATGTGCTATAAGATTTTGAATGTGACAACTACATCCATCTTTATTTAAATCATTATCTTGATCTATTAGGCTATTTCACAACCTTGCTAACCTAAAAAGTTAGGCTATATTCCATGGGTTATATTCCCTTCATCTGAAAGAATAGTCCTCAATTTTATAATTCACTTTGATTATGCTGAAAACCAAACGCGTGTATGAACAGTCGGAACCAAACGATGGATTTCGAGTACTTACCGAGCGCTTGTGGCCAAGAGGATTCTCAAAAGTACGGGCAAAGCTGGATGTTTGGCTAAATGGAATTGCTCCCAGTCATGATTTAAGGAACTGGTTCGGGCACGACCCCGACCGTTGGGAAGAGTTCAAAGAACGATACCGCAAAGAGTTGTTTGGCTCAGAAGCCGTGGAAGAGCTGCTTAGGTTTACGGAACAGTATGAAAATGTAACTCTTGTTTTTGCCTCTAAGGATGAAACCTATAACAGTACTATGGTGCTTAAAGACTTTTTGGAGAAACTTCTTTCCTCTTGATTAATGGCTGTGGGTAGCCGCATAATGTTCCCGCTCAACCGTTAGCTTTAATCGGATCCAAAAAACAATCATAGCTGCAATCGGGAATAGGGTGCCAATCATCAGGGTATCATAAATCCAGTTTCCTTTTAGTGAGATTGGCCATAGATGAGTCATTAATATCAGCGTTAGTATCACGATGGTCACCGAAATCAACACTCCATAAAAATAGGCTGGTTTAATTTTTGCCATTTGCTGTAAATAACAAGTTACCCCTGTTGTGAATGCTCCCAGGAGCGCCACGTGCAGGTATAAAATGCGTACGCCGTGGTCCGATACCCATAAATCTGCCGGGGTTACGGAAGCTATAATCTGCATTAGGGATTTAAGCGCCAGAAAAAGTAGCGGCCATATCCATAACGAAAGCCGATTCTTTCTCGCCTTCACGATTGAATACACAAACAGAAGTACGCCTTCGGCAATCAAAATTCCTCCAATTCGGGC
>JBDNFJ010000388.1:0-3086 GCA_041689895.1 Gracilimonas sp.
CTACAATATCAGCAATTACCGAGTAGCTATGGGTTTTTCAATCCTAACGGATATGGATATGGAGCCAGCGCTTTTGGATACAACCGATTCAACAATCCTTGGTATTAGTACTAAAAAATAGTTGATGGCAGAAAAAAACGGTACAAGCTCTTCCGGCACTAACGATCTTTATTTAAATGCCGCTATTGGGTTTCTTAGTGTTCTGCTCATCGTTTTGATAGCCGCCCTTTTTACCCGGCTCATTTATCCAAGAATATTCAATGAGAGAGCAGAGCTTCAGTCGGAACTCATCAGTGAGATTATACAAATTGAAGTGCTCAATGGCTGTGGAGTTAGCGGCATTGCAAATGCTTATACCGGGCTACTTCGGGAAAACGGTTTTGATGTAGTTGAAACCGGAAATTTTGAAACTTTTGACCTTAAAGAAACTATCATCATATCCCGAAGTGGTGTTATGGATAATGCCTATCGGGTAGCTAATGCGCTGGGTGTTTCTAAAGAAAATGTAATCCAGGAATCATCTCCAGATTTTTATCTCGATGTAAGCGTTATCATCGGGCAGGACTTCGAAAAACTAAATACAGACACAGACTAACTTATTTATGGCAAATATTAAACAACCAGCTAAAAAACAATTTGAACATTCTTTTTCTGAAGATGTACCGAATTCCAAAGAAATGGTAGAGATTGTTACCGAGGCCCTCCTTAGCCGAAAAGGAAAAGAAATTACCGTGCTGGATATTTCCGATTTAACCACGCTTACCGATTATTTTGTAGTGTGTCATGGTTCCTCCGACGTACAGGTTAAAGCACTCGCCGATGCAGTTGAAGAAGATCTGCTTAAAAAGCTTGGAGAAAAGGCCTGGAAAAAGGAAGGATTACAGGGTCGTGCTTGGATTATTCTGGATTTTGTCAACATTGTGGTACACGTAATGAGCAAGGAAAAGCGCGATTTTTATGGACTAGAACGCATGTGGAACGATGCCAAAATCACTCATATCAAAGATGAATCTTAACTGACTGCGTGATGCGATTTCTTCTTCTAACTACTTCCCTATTAATGGTTTTTTTAGCAGGATGTGCTACAACCAAAGCTCCTTCACTGGCCGAACGTTTTCCTAATCTTGTTGAAGTAGATCCGCCAAATCGGATACCTTACATCCAGCAAGAGTTTTCTATTGAACTTGTTGAACCCATCTTAGTCGGGAAACATACGGCACTTCACATTCAGGGAACCCTGCCTACCGGTTGTACTAAAGTATTGCGAGTAAGCGATAAATGGCTTCCAGAAATTCTGAATTTGGAAATGGTAGGCTGGCAAAAAGTTCAGGAAAGCTGCACGCAAGCTGCTATCCCATTCTCCTATATTTTTACCAACATGACCCAAGAGCCGTGGGAGCAAATAAAATTGGTAACCGTAAACGGTAAAGAATTCAAATTCCATTCTTCCACTAATAAATAAGACTCGTCCACATGGCTGATATTCTGATCACAGAACCTATTCCCGAATCTGTTATCGACTTTTTGCGCACCCACCACCAGGTTACCGTTGCTACAAAAGGTACTTATTCTTCCGAATCTGCTTTACTCAAAGATATTCCAAAATACGATGCCTTACTTTGCATGCTTTCAACCCCAGTTACGAGAAACGTACTGGAAGCAGGAAACAAGCTAAAAGTGGTTGCAATTTTTGCCGTCGGATACGATAACATTGATGTACAAGTGGCTAACGAGTGTGGAATCAAAGTAGCGAATACGCCTGATGTGCTCACCGAAGCTTGTGGAGATTACACGATGGGGTTGCTTCTGGCTCTGTCCCGGAAATTCAAAGAAGCTGAGCAATATTTGAGAGATGGACATTTCGTCGGATGGGAGCCACTGGGTTTTTTAGGTATGGAATTAAGAGGCCGAACGTTAGGAATCATTGGAATGGGCAGAATTGGACAGGCTTTCGCACGACGGGCACGGGCTTTTGGAATGCACATTATTTATCACAATCGAAGCCGGATTGAGCCCGCCATAGAGCGGGAACTCCAGGCCGAATATGTTGCCCATCACAAAGAACTGGCAAAAATAAGTGATGTACTCAGTTTAAATTGCCCAATTACCGACAAAACCCATCATCTGGTAGATGCAGCATTGCTCACTATCATGCCTAAACACGCGTTGCTCATAAACATTGCGAGAGGGGCTGTAATAGATGAGGCCGCACTTGCTGAAGCGCTTCACAACGGAACCATTGCCGGAGCTGCACTCGATGTATTTGAGGAAGAGCCAAAAGTACACCCACGGTTATTGTCAGCTCCCAATACTCTGGTGCTTCCACATATAGCCAGCGCCACGCATAAAACCCGAAAAGCCATCGGTATGCTTGCAGCAAACGCTATTATTGATGTGCTTGAAGACAAAAAAGATGCGGATATCCCAAACTTGATTCGCCCATAATTTACGCTCATATTTGTTTTTAACTTATGAGCCCTAATGCCTTGACATCAACCATCAAAAATAGAACCTGGATCCTTGCTTTTCTCTTAGCATTGGTTGCCTTGTCGTACGGCCTGTTTGAACTGTGGATAGAACATGGAGATTTGAGTGAGGAACAACGCTCGGAGCTCGCCCTCAAATCGCTGCATGCAGCCATGGAAAACTATCATCGGTTTGAGTACGAATTTATCAGCGAAAGTGCCGAATTCACCGAACACGTACGCGAAAACCTATCCACCGCATCAGGGCTTGATCAGGTGGTAGAAGAAGCCGAGAAAAACGCCCTATTCTGGGGTGTCTCTGTTTTTAAAGGATCAGATTTGATTGCATGGTCAGATTTTGCGCCTTCGCAACTGCTTCCGGGCTCCATACCCGACAGCATTCCCCTTATACAGATTGAGCAACATAATAATGTTACTTTTTTAAGCTATCGTGTTCCTTTAATTATCGAATCGGGAGATTCTCTCGCCCATTATACGGTAGAAACCCGGCGGAAAATTCAGCAAAATAACATTCTTCCTATAGGTAATAGTTCTGAACTAACCCTTTCGGAGCAGTTGCAACAAAAGTCTGATTTTCCGGTGCATTTCAGTTTTTTTGAA
>JBDNFJ010000389.1:0-1757 GCA_041689895.1 Gracilimonas sp.
AGCATGAAATTGTGTATTCTGATTTTGATGATTCATCTGAAATCTTGATCACTGCATCAACCAAAGACCTACGAGCTTTTGTGGAGAAATATGGCAAGGAAGATGATGCTTATGAAAAAAAGGTAATCCTAAAACGTGCTTTAGATGAAGAAACGAAATAAGCTAAAAGGGAAGTGGTTGATTTATGGGATTTTTTGGGCCATTTCCTTTTATGTCAGTTTAGAAGTTTTTAGTCAAACCGATCAAATTCGGGTCATTGACGTTATTTATACCACTCTTTTTCATATTCCGCTGTTGTATGCGGTATCTCTTCATTCCTTTCATTTAATTCCAAACTACCTGGCAAAATCGCGATTTTGGTTATACGGTTTTATGCTTGTGATACTTCTGGCCACCGTATATCCCATGTACGAATTCACGTTTTCTATGCTGGCCGGCTGGCTGTTTTCAGGCTTTTATTTGGTGGGGGTTCATAATCCGTTTGAAGTGGTGGGTTTCGCCCTGTTATACCTCGTGGTCAGCTCGTCCATAGAGTTTGCGGGGAGCTGGTTGGAAGCACTGAGAACGAGAAGCAAAATTGTAGAGTTAGAATCCCAAAATACAGCCTCCGAACTTAAAGCGTTGCGAGCGCAGGTAAATCCTCATTTTCTGTTCAACTCACTGAATACTATTTATAGTGAAGCGCTTAAAAAATCGGATAAAGCACCGCAGCTAATCCTGAAATTATCGGATATGTTACGATATGTGGTGGATAAAATAGAGCATGAGAAAGTTTCTTTGGAAGAAGAGCTGGAGTATTTGTCCAATTTTATAGCTTTACATAAAGAGCGCTTAAATAATCCGGAACAGGTTTATTTTTCTACTTGGGGTGATTTTTCGGAAGGCGAGATTGCTCCTTTATTACTACTTATATTTGTGGAAAATTGCTTTAAACATGCGGATTTAACTGAGAAAGAAGCTAAGATTCACATTGAGCTTAAAATGGAAGATCAGCAGCTAAGCTTATATTGCAAAAACACGATATTCAAGGAAAGGGAAAAAACAAAAGAGACAAGTGGTGCCGGAATTCAAAATGCCAAACGTCGGCTGGAATTAGCGTATAAAAATAGATATAGTTTGAAGATAGATGAACGTAGCAATTTCTACGAAACCGAGCTAAAAATGGAATTAGACTAATGCTGAACTGCATGATTATTGACGATGAACCGGCGGCTCGGGCTATTCTTCAGCAATATATAACTGATACGCCAGAGCTAAAGCTGGTCGAGATTTGTAAAAACGCGCTGGAGGCACGAACGGCTTTGAAAGAACAGAACATAGAGTTGTTATTTCTGGATATAAATATGCCCCGCCTTTCAGGTATCGACTTATTGAAAAGCCTGAAGCAACCACCTAAGGTAATTCTCACAACCGCTTACTCGGAATATGCGCTGGAAGGTTTTGAGTTAGATGTGGCCGATTATCTACTGAAGCCATTTTCGTTTGAACGTTTTCTTAAAGCGGTAGATAAGGTATCGGCTCAATTACATTCCGGTAAAAGTGAAAGCGAGGAATACATCACCGTAAAAGCAGACGGGAAATTATATAGAATACATTATGATGAGATTGTACTGGCCGAAAGTCAGGGCGATTACGTGGTTCTTCACACCACCGAAAAAAAGATCACGTTTTATCAAACGATGAAAGAATTAGAGCAGCAACTGCCCGAGCATCTTTTCTGCCGGGTGCATAAATCGTATATTGTTTCGTTGAGGAAA
>JBDNFJ010000390.1:0-5923 GCA_041689895.1 Gracilimonas sp.
AGCATTCTCCGGAACAGGTGTGCGGGCGGTTGAAACTGGAAACCGGCCTCTGCCTGAGCCCCATGAGCCTGTATCGCCTGATTTATGCCGATGCGAGCGCCGGCGGAACCTTATGGACGCATATGCGCAGTGCCCGGGTTCAAGAGCTGCAAGAGATTTTGGAAGGGTAGTTCCTCGCTTCCTGTCTTCTAAATCTTCAATATAACTCAGTAATCATGAGAAAAGTACTTAGTTTATCGAAATGTGATTGTAAAAAACGATGACGCTAAAAAATTTTGTTCTGCTACTTTATTAATCACCGAATATTTTCTTAAGATAGTCATATTTCATTTTAGTAAGCTGGAAATCTAAAAGATCTAATTGCTGTAACTTGATTGATGGGTATTGGTTTGCTAAATCTTTTACTGCAAATAGATGTTTGATAGCAAGATTCAATCTTGACAACTTTGTATCTGAATTTTTTGTCTTCCCCGCAATTTCAGCAGATTCATTGATGATTTGAACAAGCCTTTTTGCGTGTTTAATTGCATACTCTTCTCTATTCATAATTCTCATTTAATGCTTTTTTAATCTTATCTGCTCTTACACTTCCAATTCCGTTAATATTTTTTAGTGCGGATTTATTCAATCGGCTTAGTGTCTCTATATCATAAATTTCTATATCATAAAACTGCTTTCCAATACTTGCGGATATACCATCAATTTTAGTCAATCGGTCTATAAAAATGTTTTCCGGAAAATCTATTCCATACCTTTCATGTAAACGAATAAGAAAACTATTTTCATCATCCATCATTTGTACTCGTTCAACTCTTTCCGGAGGAGACAGCTCTTCATTTTCGATAATAGTGCGAAAATTTTCTAAAAAATTATAATAACTTTCTAAATCTTTCGGATACATCATTCCAATGTCAGTCCAAACCACCTTACCAATTGCACCATACAGTTCTGCGTCTATTTCTTTGCCAAGTTCATTAAGACCTAATTCTTTCCAGGTTTTTATTGCTTCCCATGGTGTTGCTTCATCCATTCGAAAATTAATATTCTGAAACTCTTTTTCTGATTTGAATACTTTATCACGGAGCTTCAAAATCTTTAGGCGTGTTGTAACTTTTGGAACAATGAGCAACTTATAGCCCTTAAACAATTCATCCATTTTGTCTTTTGATCTTAATTTCTTCCGCGATTCTTCATTAAATTCTTGAATTACATTTCTCCTTCTATAATACAGAAGTATTCCAATAACGAGGATAAATAATAAGAGCAAATTCCATTCCATTTTTTTACTCCAACAATTTAATTGTTAAATGGAGATTAGCGCTTACTATGCTGGTTAGTAGTAAAATACTTATTGCACTCTTCATTTATACCCTTTTTTAAAAAATTGAATTCAACCTGTTAAAGCCACTTAACGCCCCAACATTTAACTTGTGAGCCTAGTTTTAATTACTAAAACTCTCATACCCTTTCGAGACCTACTCCACTGATAAAGTACTTTTGGGCGTTCATATTGATTTTCCAAATATGGTGTAAAATTGATTTCTTGAGTATTTAAATGGCTCTAAATCACTAATTTCTAATATCTCTAACAATCTAGACGGAGATGTTGGTTTACATGGAAGTTCAATATTTTTTGTCTGTGTCATAACTCTAATAAATTTTTTATCTGTTGTTAAAAAGTATTTAGCATTATTAACCTCTGCTGTCCATAGGTGAAAAGCATCTATATATTGCCGTTCAGAAAGGCTATGACATAGTTCTCTAAATCTCTGGATATTTCTAAGATTCTGGATTAGAAATGCTGGATAACGAGTGTTATTTTTTATTCGCTCAGCTAACTTTTCAGTATTAGGGTTTAAAATCCATTTGCAGAATTTTATCATCTGCTCATTTGAAATATATTCAGATATCTCTGTTTGAAAAAAGAAAGATCGGGCTACAGCAGCATCAACATGTTCAAATTTGACGTCAGAAAATATGTTGCCCAAAGCATTACTTGGAAATGAATTTGGACGCTTCCATGCTTCATGCATAAGTTCATTGTAAGTGAATAGTTTAATTTTATTTTCTCTTGCAATCTTTCCAATTTTAGGCAAGCAATTGATTTGATGTAACTTCCATTGTTGATTTGAGCTGAAAGAAGGCTTTCTCTCATAACCTAGTATTTGCAGAGTAAAAGATTTTTCATCTATTATAACCTTTTCTTTTTTGAAGATTGACTGCATCGTTTCACCCAAACTTACCACACAATTATCTATAAATATTGGTATTGAATTTTCTTGTTTCATAAATAGCGCCTAACATATAATTCCCCTCAACATACTTTATTCTCATCTACAAAACAACACATACTCTTTCATCACAATACCTTAGCGATATATCGAAAACTATTTATGAAAAATCACAAATATAATATCCCTCTATTCTGGGAATATTACGTTGTGATTTGTGAGCCACAACAGCTAAGTAAATATCTGTCAACAGATCCCCAAGCCAACACCGAATGGTGTTGAATGTGAATAACCTATGGTGAAGACTTCCAAAGGAAGGTGTAACCATAGGTGAGATAACCACCATTATCGGAACCCCGACGTGGGTTCAACAAAAACGGGTAATTTTCGAGTGGAATTGGAGAAAATATTTACTGAAGCAGTCATCAATTTATAGGAATGTGGTTTTAGAAAGAAAAGTTGAACCCACTTGCGGGGTTCTGTTCTATGGGCTTCTCTGCCCACGGTTCCACCGTGGGTTATTCACATTCAACTCCTTTGGAGTTGGAGATGGAATAGGTGTAATCGCTACTTATATATTTCTCCATATATAGAATAGTCATCCTGATCCCGAGAATTCGGGACGAAGGATCCTTAAATCCATTAAAAGGCAACAATTTTGTTAGGTGGCTAATACTAAGAAATACCCTCACAAAACTAATTGGATGGTTAGTTATTCGTTAAGATCCTTCTCCGCCGGCTGGCGGATCAGGATGACTTTCTTGGTAGTTTTGTGCTAATAAATAAGTATTCAGTCAACAAACTACAGGTTCTCGACATAGTATATCCCATCATTTCTGTTGTTAAATTCTTATCTTTACAGCATACATTTCATTTAAAAGCCCATTGCTATAGAAGACGAGAAAACACGTACCGAACAAGTCATAGAAATTGAGGGAGTTGACCCTGTAGCCCTTTTTGGTCTGCACGATCATAATATTATCGCTCTTGACAAAGCCTTCCCTGAAACTAAATTCAATGCCCGTGGCCATCGCGTTAAGTTAACCGGGCCAGCCAACGAAGTTGAGACAGCGACCAAAGTAATTGAGGGAATGCTTGAGCTATTAGAGCGTAAGAAAAAAATAGTTGAAGGTGATGTGAAAACGCTGGTTACTTTAAAATCGGGCGAATCCAATGCTTCTCATCCACAAATCCGGACTTTGGAGGGAAGTGGAGATACCATCATTCATACCTACCATGGAGAAGCCATCACGGCCAAAACACCCGGGCAGCAAAGAATCGTGGAATCTTCCTCCAAGAATGACATCGTTTTTGCTATTGGACCGGCCGGAACTGGTAAAACCTACACCTCAGTCGCGCTGGCTGTCCAAGCATTGAAAGACCGAAAGGTTCGGAAAATTATACTTGCACGACCGGCAGTGGAGGCGGGCGAAAACCTTGGTTTCCTGCCCGGCGATCTCAAAGAGAAAATTGATCCCTATCTTCGTCCGCTTTACGATGCGCTGGAGGATATGATAGATCGTGATCGCCTTGAACTTCATCTCACCAAAAGCGTGATTGAGATTGCGCCCCTGGCTTACATGCGCGGACGAACACTGAATAACGCTTTCGTGATTTTAGATGAGGCTCAAAATGCTACCAATACGCAAATGAAAATGTTTTTGACTCGTATTGGTTTTAATAGTCGCGCCATAATTACCGGCGATGTCACACAAACCGATCTTCCCAAAAAACAACAATCCGGCCTGATTTCCATCCAAAATATACTCCAAGATATTGATGGTATCGATTTTGTTTATTTGGGTGAAGAGGATGTAGTCCGGCATAAGCTCGTCCGCGATATTATTAATGCATACGAAAAGTTTGAGAATAAGGAAGAATGAACGAGAGCCACCTTTCTATATTCAAATTTTAATACCAAAAAGGCTATCCATTATTGGCACAATCTAAAAACACATTCGCGGCTTTATTGTATGAAGGCACCTTTTCAGTAGGCTTAGATAAGAAGTTCGTCAGCATTGGGCGAGAAGATCCTCCCGCCAAAGGTGCGCTGAAACTATCTCTTAACCCGGTGCTCATTCATACTCCCAAGCGCAATTATTTATTCGATTGTGGAATTGGAGAATTTGGGGAAGAAACCGGGCCTGATGTCATCCGAGAAAATCTGGAAGAACATGATTTAACGGAATTTGATATCACAGATATTTTTCTAAGTCATCTACATTACGATCATATCGGTGGGCTGGCACATCGCGAAAACGGTTATTGGGAACTCACTTTTCCCGAAGCCAAGGTTTGGGTTTCCAAGAAAGGATGGGATAAAGTCATCGCTCAGCCTGAATATTATGATGAAGAGAAAACAGCTTTTATCTCGTTTATAGATGCCAAAGCCGATCTCCATTTTTTAAATGAAAAAGATCAGCCGTATCCCGAACTCAGCGTCTGGAAAATCGGGGGACATACGGAATTTCACCAAGCGCTCCTTTTCGATGATGGCGATCATAAATATCTGCAAGCCGGTGATGTGATTGGAACCAAAGGTGCCATCAATCGAAAATATGCAGCTAAGTACGATTTCGCCCCAAAGGTAAGCCAACAGCAACGCGAAGATTTATCAAAGCTGGCTTTTGAAAAAGGATACACTATCTTGGCATATCATGAAGATCGGCATCCTTTTTTTAAACTGGTCGATTACGACGAGAAAACCGGATATACTATAAAAAACATGGAACCACATGTCTCTGCCTGATTATATAGCACCCATAAAATCATTTTTACAAGAACAAGGATTTCCAGCCCAGATTGATGCAGCCGTCATTCTTGGTTCCGGATTGGGAACGTTTGGAGACCATATTCAAAACGCAACCACCATCCCCTACGCTGACATTCCAAACTTTCCACAATCTACCGTTGTGGGCCATTCGGGTTCTTTAATTTTTGGGGAAGTAAAAGGTCGCTCTGTACTGGCTTTTTCTGGGCGTTTCCATCATTATGAGGGACACGCATTTGCTAAAACCGTGCTTCCTGTACAGCTTTCCAAAGCATTTGAAGTTGATAAACTGATCATTTCTAATGCGGCGGGCGGGATAAATCTTCGCTATCACGTGGGTAATTTGATGATAATCGACAGCATTATCAAGCAATCGATGATGGTCTCGGAGCCGGCGATAGATACCTGGGATTCAAGTTTTGAAGAATATGCCCAGCAGGTAAAAGATATTGCACGAGCACTGAATATTGAAACCCAAATGGGAACTTATCTTTTTGTGAAAGGACCTAATTACGAAAGTAAGGCAGAAATCCGAGCTTTTCGAAAAATGGGGGGAGATGCCGTTGGAATGAGTACTGCTCCTGAACTTACCGAAGCAGCTAAACTCGGCTTAAAAACGGCCGCCATTTCACTCATAACAAATGCGGCCGCCGGCGTAACCGATCAGAAATTAGATCACGCCGAAGTAAAGGAAGCCGCCGATCAGAAAAAGGAAGTATTTGCGAGGTTGGTAGAAGGACTGATTGAGAAGTTTTAAAGCTTTGTCTTAAAACCTTAAATCCACCCTCTCACCCTTCATGTTTGATTAAAGCGGCAAGTTATCGTGCTTTTTCTTGGGCACAGTTTCCACTTTATTCTGGATGACTTCCAAATGTTTAATCAGCTTATCGCGCGTCTCAGACGGTAGAATCACATTATCAAT
>JBDNFJ010000391.1:0-7678 GCA_041689895.1 Gracilimonas sp.
CCGCGCGATGATGCAGAGAATTATCTGGGAGGGAATTTTTCGTTTTTCAGAGGTGGGACTATTATGGATCATTTCAAAAGAGAGACACGCACTTTTGTGGGAGCATTGGATGTAACCAGCCAGGTTACACGTCGGCACATGGTCAAAACCGGAGCGCAGATTAAACTTCACAATATTACACTTCGAGATTTTGAGGTAAAAAATAACTCATCGACAGGATTTGAACCTGAAATCCCACCTCAGGGAACGCCCGACCATGTGTACTACGACGAGCAGCCTATAGAATTAGGCGCATATATACAAGATAAAATGGAATTTGAATATATGGTGGTAAACCTCGGGGTACGGTTTGATTATTTTGATGCTAACAGTGAAGTTCCAGAAAATTATGGAAGACCGGCAAATTCACCACGGGTAGAAACCGAACCGAATTGGCAGTTATCACCACGTGTTGGTATTGCATATCCTATTACCGAAAGTGGGGTTGTGCATGTGTCTTATGGACATTTTTTCCAGATCCCATCTTTCCAATATTTATATACCAATCCGGATTATACCTATAACCCGGAAGTTGGTTTGGGGCGTGTTTTTGGCAACCCGAATTTAAAGCCACAGCAAACTACTTCGTATGAGATGGGACTACAGCAGGGTTTTAATGATATTATTGCGCTAACAGCTACGGTGTATTACAAAGATATTAGGAACCTACTGGGAACACGCATTGAAACCATCGATCCTGGGGTTGGAGAGCCATTTCCACTATCCAAATATGGGCGATACATCAACCGCGATTATGGTCAATCTAAAGGATTGATTCTTGAACTCGATAAGCGCATGAGTCATGGCTACAGCTTTAATATCAACTATTCGCTACTGTTTGCGTTAGGAAATGCCAGTGATCCTAAAGCACGTTTATTGGATGAGCAAGCCGGCATTCAAACGGAAAAACAATTGGTTTCTTTAGATTGGGATCGTCGGCATCAGTTAAAAGCAAGCATGAGTTTGCTTACGTTCAAAGATTGGGTAATTACCATACTGGGAGAATTTGGCTCAGGCTTGCCTTATACACCTTCTAAGGCTAATGAACGCATAGATATTGAAAACTCAGACCGTAAGCCTGGATTCTATAATTTTGATATGTATGCATCCAAAACATTCCAGCTTACAAATGGCTTATCAGGCAGTTTGTTTGTGAGAGCATACAATGTGTTCGACACAAAAAATGAAACAAACGTGTACAGCGATACCGGCCGCGCGTTTCCAAATCTAAGATATTATACGGGGCAGCCACAGGGGTTAAATACCAAGGAAGAATACTTATTCAGGCCAGATTTTTACTCAGCACCACGACGTGTAACAATAGGATTAAACATTAGCTTCTAACAATATGAGAGTAGTTCAATATTATCGGTTACGTAGGATGAGCAAATGGTTAACTATTGCTATGATTTGGTTAGCAGGCGTATCGCTATTAAGCCCCAACCTCATTGCTCAGGATAAACAGGACTACGGTAGTAATCAATGGACACAATGGGGGGTAATGGATGGAAACCGAGTTCGGACTTTGTTTGCAAATCATGGAGAGATAGCCCGGTATCCCGATCAGCCATCGGGAGAATGGCCCAAAGGAAGCGGGCACTCGTATATAGATGGGATTGCATTCATCGTTTCAACCAAAACAAAAGATGCTCAGGGTAATACCATCAAGCCCATGAGTACGAACTATCGTGAGTTTATAGATCTTGATCCGGTAACTAAGATCCCGTGGGGATTTGCACCGTTACCAGGCTTTTCAAATCCACTTCAGGAGTCCCCAGCTCGTAGCGACGATGAGAGCACATGGCCACAATATTGGCCTGATCGTCCGGTGGGCTGGGCCGGGCAATGGAATGGTTGGTTTGGTAAAGGAGTGAAGAACGCAGATTTGGAAACCTATTTTGTATTTGATGACACGGAGGATAAAGAATGGATACAAGCTCCCCATAAATTTTATCCTTGTCCGGCAGATACTAACCGAGGAGGACTGGGGATTGAAGTGAAGGCAAGGGGATTTCAATGGAATCACCCACTGGCCCAAGATGTGATTTTTTGGCTCTATGAAATCACTAATGAGTGCGAAGTAGATTATGATGATATGTACTTTTCACAATATATAGATTGGGGAATTGGCGGTACGGATGACTCCGGTGATGACGAAGGTGCCTATAATACTGACCTTGATATTGCTTTTGCATGGGATCACGATGGGATTGGATCACCTGGCTTATGGGGGCCTGTGGGTACAGCCGGATACGCTTTTTTGGAATCGCCAGGCAACTCAGTTGATGATATAGACAATGATGATGATGGTATCACGGATGAGAAAAGGAATAGTGGTCCCGGACAATTAATTGAGGGCCAGGCCAATATCCGCAGCTATGTAGAGTCGCATTATGATATAGATGCATTTGAAAGCTTTTATCTGCCGTTGGAAAATATGGGGCCGTATCAAGTAGAACGGTGGTGGACAGGAGATGAGGATATGGACTGGGTTGGTTTTTCCGATCTCAATGAAAACGGAATATGGGATAATGGGGAGCCACTAAATGATGACGTAGGCATCGATGGCTTAGGTCCCAATAGCCCAAACTATCCCGGCCGAGATGAAGGAGAAGGAAATGGGAGCCCCGATGATGGAGAACCAAATTTCGATAGATTAGACAAAGATGAATCCGATCAAATTGGGCTAACAGGATTTAAAGTATTTGACGTGCATGACTACGAGCTTATAGACGATGCAAAAAACTATGACTTGTTTTCAGAAGCGCTGCCTCCACTCGATGATGTTGTACTTGGAGGAGGTAGGAATTTGGGCATGTTCTTTTCTTCCGGACCCTTTCCACTGAAAGCTGGGCAAACCGAGCGTTTTTCAATGGCGCTTGTTTTTGCAGACAAAGACTTTAGCGATCCGCGAAATATTCAAAACTCTTCGTTAGCCCGTAAAAAACAAACGGTACAACAGATTTACAATGCGGACTATCAATTTGCACAACCTCCAAGAAAATCAAACTTAACGGTGATTCCGGGCAATGAGCAGGTAACGTTATTCTGGGATGATATAGCCGAAAAATCGTATGATCCATTTTTAGGTGAATATGATTTTGAAGGATATTTAATTTATAGATCTACCGAGCCAAATTTTGAAGAAAATCTGCTGATTACAGATGCATATGGTAGTACAATTTATCAAAAACCATTAGCCCAATTTGATTTAAAAAATGACATCAATGGGTTGCATCCCGTCACGGTAAATGGGGTGCAGTTTAATCTTGGGAATGATAGCGGACTTCGCCACAGCTACATTGATCGGGATGTAATAAACGGAAAAACCTACTACTATGCATTGGTTCCGTATGACCGTGGTTTTGTAGAAATGGATAGTGACAGCAACTTTGTTACCGATACCAATGGGCAGGTTCGTGGAATTTCACCCAG
The DNA here is from genome assembly GCA_041689895.1 of Gracilimonas sp. Taxonomy (GTDB): domain Bacteria; phylum Bacteroidota; class Rhodothermia; order Balneolales; family Balneolaceae; genus Gracilimonas. Next base: position 3,475 of record JBDNFJ010000391.1, read on the forward strand.
TACAACCTCAGCGGTTATAAAGAATGACGTAGCGGGTAATATCAGCGTAGATATAAACACAGGGGTGGCAATACCAAGGGCTCCGGCTGCTGGTTATGTGGCTCCACAAGTAGATATTCAACAGTCAGATTTAGTGGGTACGGGAACCATTGGTATAGATGTGCTTTCTCCCACAGCCATAAAAAATGCAAAAGAATACGTACTAACATTTCAGAACGATTCTACGTGGCAAACTGAAATCAATCCAATAGTGACGTTATCAACACCTGATCAGCAAGCCCCATTATTTTCAGAACCTTTGGAAGGAGGCAAAATTCAGATACCGTTTACCGATGGGTTTTCAATTGATATTGAAGGCCCGACAGATATTGCGGTGGATCAGAGAAGTGTTCAATTTAATGGAGAAGGCGGGAATTTCACACCCGTCGTTTCACCGGCATCTAAAAGTGCTTTATTTGCTTCCAGATATGTTCCATATCCAGCTGATTTTGAAATTCATTTCACTTCTGATATTGCTGATACCTCCATGCGGGTTGCTTTTGGGATGCGGGAAATTCCAACGCCATTTTACATAGAGAATACTACCACAGGCGAGCGCGAGCATTTTTCAATTATTGAAGATGTGGATGGCAAGAGAAACGGTGAATATGACCACGGAGAGCTGATCGTGATTATTATGGGAACCGAGCCCGATACAGAACCGGTATTTGCAGGTGGGAAATGGAGCGCCAGTTGGTCTATACGATTATTGCCTCCCGATCCCATATTGCAACCCGGTGTTAATCCAGAACCACCAGCCGCGGGCTCTTCACTTTCGTTTGAGATAAAAAAGCCATTTCAAAGCACCGACAAATACCGTTTTGTAATGCAAGGAGGGGAATTTGACAGTAAAAAAGCTCATGAATCCCTGAGAAATATTTATGTGGTACCCAATCCTTATGTAGCCACCAGCAACTTTGAACCTCAAAATACCTATCGAACCGGACGGGGCGAACGTAGAATCTATTTCATGAATCTGCCGCCTGAATGTACGATTCGGATTTATACCATCACTGGAGAATTGGTGAAAACATTAGAACACAACGAAAGCATCGATAATGGACAGGAAGCATGGGATTTAACCACAAAAGACGGAATGAATTTAGCCTACGGTATATATCTGTTCCATGTTGAAGCTGAGGGCGTAGGTACTCAAACCGGAAGATTTGCGGTAATTAAATAAATGAATAACAGTATGAAAAAAATAATGAAACACTTGTTACGGGTCTGTATAGCCACGGTGTTGGTGTTTTCTGCTGTTGATGTAAAAGCACAGCAAGTGTCTAAAGTAGGAACGACGGCCGCCGAATTTTTAAAAATCGGCGTTGGTTCGAGAGCAACTGGAATGGGAGGAGCTTATGTAGCGGTGTCGGATGATGCATCGGCACTGTATTGGAATCCGGCCGGCATTGCAAAGATTGAAAATAATGAAATATTAACTACACACAATCGATGGATTGGGGATTTGAATTTTAACTTTATAGGGGCCGTTTTTAATTTTGATAAAATAGGGCATGTTGGGTTTTCACTAACGATGCTGAGTGTACCCGAAATGCTGGTGCGGACTGAAGATTTTCAAGAAGGCACGGGAGAAACATTTGACGCAGCCGATTATGCGGTGGGTGTGAGTTATGCCGGTAATGTGGGAGAGCGGTTTAGTATAGGAGGCACGGTAAAATACATCCAACAACGTATTTGGCATACCAAAGCCCACGCCTTTGCGATTGATATCGGTACCAAGTTCAAAACCGATTTTTTGGGTGGAATGGTAATTGGAGCTACGATATACAATTTTGGAACCGACTTACAGATGAGAGGCAGAGACCTGCGAACGTTTGTAGATCCAGACCCTACCAGCGATGGCAATAATGATCAAATTCCGGTGAATTTTGAAACTGATAAATGGAACCTGCCACTCAATTTCCAATTTGGGGTTTCATTGAAAGCCCTTGATACGCCAATGCATAGTATTCTGCTGGCCGTTGATGCTCGGCATCCCAGCTCCAATTATGAAAGCGTAAATGTTGGAGGTGAATATGGATTTCAGAATAAAGTGTTTTTGCGTGGTGGGTACGAAGCCTTGTTTTTAGATGATATTGAAGCGGGTTTAAATGCAGGCCTAGGCATTCATCAAACCCTTTTTAACGGGGTGATGGCAAAACTTAGTTATGGCTATAAAAGTGCCGGGCGCTTGGGAAATATTCATACTTTAGCGCTTGAATTGGGATTTTAATTTGAACAATGCAGACTCACATAGCAGAAATAGGATGCACGTTTCCGCCTCACGCTCACTGCTTTTGGCAGTTTTGAGCTTGCTGCTGTTAACCTCATGCGAATACGAAGGTAATGCGTCAGGTGATGGTGGTGAGAAAGAGGTTAAAACAATTACGTATTGGTCGGCACCGAATCCACAAGAATATGCCTTAGCAAAAGATTTGGTGACCGAATGGAATCAACTTCATCCCCAAATACAGGTAGAATTGCAGGCGTTGCCAGCGGGGCAGTCGAGCGAGGAAGTGCTACTGTCGGCGATGGTGGCCGGAACAACACCTGATGTGTGCTCCAATATTTGGCCGGGCATAACCAGTGATTTTATTCGTGCAAAAGGGCTCTACCCAATCGATAAGTTTGAGGATTTTGATGAAATTATGACAAAAAGGTTGCCCGCCGATGTGCTTAAAAGTGTGATAGCCCCCGATGGACATACGTATCAAATTCCATGGAAAACGAATCCCATTATGGTACAATATAATGTGACGATGTTTGAGGAGGCCGGAATTCATGAATTTCCTAAAACCTATTCTGAATTTATAGAAGCTGCAAAAAAAATTACCCGCGATACTAATGGCGATGGCCGCGTTGACCAGTGGATGGGTTATCGGGATATTCGACCCATTTGGTGGCAGCGTTATTATGACTATTACACCAGTTATATCACCGCCTCAGGCGGGAAAACACTATTTACTCAGGGAGAGCTTTCTATTGACAAAGAAGCTTCGGATGAGGTATTCCAATTTTATCAAACATTGTATGACAACGGTTACTTTCCCCGATCTACCTTGCAAGGAAATGCATTTTTGTATGATAAAATAGCCGTAGAATATACAGGCCCGTGGAACATTGCTTATTTGGAGAGTAACGCACCCGCCTCTCTGCACTACGATTTTGCGCCGGTTCCGGTTCCGGATTCTTATCATGGGAAGACTTATACCTACGGCGATCACAAAAACATTGCTATTTTTTCGAATACGAAACATCCAAAAGAAAGCTGGGAATTTGTAAAGTTTCTGATCACCAGAGAAGCAGATTACAAGCTGCTGAGTTTTGCCCGACAAATTCCTGTTCGTAAAAACCTAACCACAGACCCAGAGTTCAGTTCATTTTTAGCCGAGCACCCCAAAATGGCTAAATTTGCTAAGCAGGCGGCCTATACGCGTGGTGTGGATGGGGTGCGCGATTTCAAGGAAATACTGGATGCCGTAGCGAGATATTATGAGATATCGTCGGTTTACGGTGCACTTACCCCATCAGAAGCAACCGATGAAATGATTAACGCTATTCATGTAATCAGGGAGTGGAATAAGTAATGAAGAAGCTATTTGGTGGCGCAAATCCCGGATTTCTTTTAAGTGTGCCTTACATCATACATCTGATGCTATTTTTCATTTATCCGGTTATTTTTTCGGTGATTCTGGTTTTTCATAGGTGGGATATTGTAACCCCAATGGAGTTTGTTGGGTTGAAAAATATTGAGCGCATTTTTATGGACGAAGTGTTTTTTCAATCTCTTATTAATACAGGGATTTTTCTGTTTCTCCATATTCCTCTACAAATTATAGTGGCTCTATTTTTTGCCGTTGTGCTAAACAAAAAAATTGTTGCCCGTGGTTTTTTTAGAACGCTCTATTTTTTACCGGTTGTGGTTTCCGGTGTAGTGGTAACAATTATCTTTCAACAGCTATTTTCTTACGATGACGGCTTGCTCAATCAACTTTTGCTAAGCATCAATTTGTCGCAAGTTCCCTGGCTGGTATCTAAAAGCTGGGCTATGCCTTCTATTGCCTTAATGGCTACGTGGAAGAATGTGGGCTTGTACATTATCCTGTTTATGGCAGGCTTACAAAGCATTCCCGAGCAATTATACGAAGCTGCTCGGCTGGATAGC
>JBDNFJ010000392.1:0-3017 GCA_041689895.1 Gracilimonas sp.
AATCCAATTACAATGGGAATGGGTTTCTCTAACTTCAACACGTCCATTTTTGGAGGCTCATTCTGTTGATAAAGAATCAAATCGCCATAGGTAGAAACGGTATTATCGATACCCGAAGCCCCCCCATGAATGATGTTTTCTGATTTGAAAGAAAGCTCACGCACCTCATCATCAGAAATTCCCAGTTCAAAATGTTTATCGAGCGCTCGTATAATTGCTACGGCCAAAGCAGCGGAACCACCCATGCCCATAGCGCGCGGAACTTCGGGAAACACCTCAATTTTCATACCTTTTGCGCTGAGCCCCAACTTGTTCAAAATCATTTCGAGAGATTGATATATGGAATATCTGTGGTTGGCCCCAAATTCCAGTGTTTGCTCAACGCCCCAGCGAGGAATAACAATACGAACGCCCTTTTCCCGATCCCAAATTTTGGCTTTCATTTTCAGGGTGATAGGAGCCGCAACGGCGTGCGTTCCATGAACTACTGAATGCTCGCCCGTTAAAATGATTTTTCCATAACCAAATGACATCTCTTCCTGAGGCAGGGTGATGTTGCGCTGCTCCCGGGCAGCTTCTCCTTCTCTTTCGGCTTCAACTTCTTCTATAATCTCTTTAGCTTTCCATACTTTAATTTCACCACTTTGCACCAACCGTTCTAAAACCAGCTCAAAAATTTCAGGCCGCGCCCCCGCCGTACTGGTTACACTGCGCGCGTGTAAAGTCATGTGTCCCTGTTGGATGCCTTCGGTTCCAAGAGAGCGAAGTGCGGAAAAATTTTGGGCTAAGCCAACCGCTCCCATCACCTCTGCAAGTTCGGTGGCAGAATCAACGTCTAAAATGCGATGCGAAATAGCCACGGCCTTATTTGACTTTAGTGATCCACCTACGATTCCAACTTTCATGGGAATATCAATGGTTCCAACCAAATCTCCATGATCGTTTTTGAACCAATTGGTAAGGGAAGTATAGCGGCCACTCCGTGCTGCATACGCATGAGCGGCGGCTTCAATGGCGCGCCAATCGTTGCCCGCTGCAATAGCTACCGGATCAATACCATTCATAATGCCTTTATTGTGAGTAGAGGCGCGATAAGGATCAACGGAAGCAAACTCGGCCGCTCTAACAATACCATCGCGTACTTCCGCCCCTGTGGCTTTATTAAAGGCTAAAAACTTTGTCGGAATTTCACACTTGGCACGCACCATGGCCCGGTCGGTTAAGTTTGAAAGAATACGTAAAGATACTTTACCGGCGGTGATTTTTTCGATAAGTGGGGTAACGCCTTCACACATACTGTTCACGAGGTTGGCGCCCATGGCATCTCGGGTATCCACTAATAAATGCACTACTACCATGCTTCCGGAATTGCGTGATTGCGGATAAATCATCACTTCTAAATCCTGCGCTCCACCACCTCGTGCCACCATATTGGGGTGAAGGCTATTGGCTAAATTCAGGATTTCTTCCTTTTCCTGAAGAATTTGCTGCCGAACCTTCATGGGGTGATGGACATCTACCAACTGAATTTGTCCGATTAAAATAGGATCATCAGACTCTGCTGTAAAACCACCCGAACTGCGCACCACTTTGGCGGCTGAGCTAACGGCCGCGAGTATAGAAGGCTCTTCAACTACCATAGGCACGATGAACGGCTTATTGTTAATTACAAAGTTGAGACCTAAAGCCAGGGGTAATCCAAAAACGCCGATCACATTTTCAACCATTTTATCAGCTTCGGTGACATCTAAAATCTGTTGCTGATCCAGTAGGGAGATATAATCGGCGGTATTTATAAGGCCTTTTTCATTGAGCACTCTAAGGCGTTCTTCTACACTGCGTTTATAAAACTTGGAGATGCGGGATTGCTGCAATTTCTCCTCCGTAAATGCGGGATTATTTTCAGTCGTATTCATAAGTATGCGTACATTTTACGCCTTCTAATTGTGGTGCGAGATTTAAAACATCGAAGGCACTTTTATCAATTTGTTCAATTATCTGCTGTTGGATGCTTTCAGAACTGCATAATGCAACTCCAATATCTCCGCCGCCGGCGCCGGATGGTTTATAAACTCCGCCGGTTTGTTTTACAAGTTCAGTTAACTGCTCATGGACGGGCGAGATAATGGGCGCGCCACTTTGTCGGCCTAACAAGCATTCTTGGCTCATAAAAGCTTGTACAACTTCCAAAAAAGGCTGTGTAGCTCCTTCTTCAAAATAATGGGCTCCCTGTTCAGATAGTTCAATCATAGCGTCCAGAATATAGCGATAGTCTTTTGGGGAATCTGCCTGGAATTTATCTACCTTTTTAACAAAGGCTCGGGTTGAAGCTGATATTCCCGTCCAAATAGGAACCATATATAAATCGGATGGCCACGAACAAGGCCGAATGGTTTCGGCTTTTCCGATGGCCGAGTGAGGCATTTCATACCTAATAACTCCGCCGTTTGTTGTGGCGGCAACATCCACTCCGCTCCCAAGTTTACCCTGGGCTATTCGGTGGGCTAATAATGATTCATAGTATAGCGATTTCATCCATTCGTAATAACCAAGATGCTCATTTAAAGCAACCATCAACCCAACGGTAAGTGCGGCACTGGAACCGAGCCCAAACTTTTTTCCGGAGGCTGCATGATAGAAATCACCGGTATCCACACAAATAGTAGCATTTGGAATGGTTCGGCCCGAGTGCTCGGTAACATATTTCATAATGGAAAACACAAAGCTCAGCATCTGGTGAATTTCCGGCGGATATTCTTCCTTAAAACGAGCATCTCCGTTTTCAGTCAATACAAAAGAGACATTATAAATATCTAAATTGGGTGCGCTAAATAAGAAATAATCGGAATTGGGTTCAATACGTACTTTGCACTGCTTGTTAATGGCTGCCACCAATGCCGGGGCTTTTTCGAGTACAGCATATTCACCCAAAAGAATCAATTTACCAGGCGCCTGAACGTTAATGGCCGTTTCAATCATGGTGCTTATTAATTATGAACAGATTTAATGTAGGCCGA
>JBDNFJ010000393.1:0-5816 GCA_041689895.1 Gracilimonas sp.
AAACCGGAGTGTGGAACGCTTCCGAAGCGACGTAAATCTAAGTACCATTCAAAAACTTCTTGATCCAGACCTTCTTCTGCAATACGCTCTTCCATAAGCTTGAGATCATCCTCTCGCTGGCTTCCACCAATAATTTCTCCATATCCTTCGGGAGCCAGAACATCCATTCCCAATGCCAACTTGTTGGTTTTATCCCGTTTCATATAAAAAGCTTTGATTTCAGCCGGCCAGTGCGTCACAATTAAAGGCACCTCGTATTGCATCATCAACACGGTTTCATCACTTCCGCCCAGGTCATTTCCCCACTCAAAGTTATGAGCCGACGATTTCCAGCTTGGGATATTTCGAAGATCTTCTTCAATTTGACCAATTCGATTTGAAATTTCTTTCATACGCTGATCAATTTGAGTTTTACGCCATTTTTTGGCAGAACCCTGCTCTTTTTTGATCTCGTCCCACTCGTTTTCTATATCTAATTGTTCCTGTCGGCGCGATTCAGCCATTTCATCCAGCATATTGGCTGTCTCATCGCTTTTTAAGATTTTGACGGCTTCATCATACGTCATGCGTTCGAACCTTTCGGTAGCCGTTTTCTCTAAGGAAGAAGTATCGCGCTCCAAAATGGCCAGCTCATCTTTTCTTTTCTCCAGCACGGTAGATATAATAGCTTTAATCATATCTTCGGCTAAATCCATATTCATTTCCAAATCATAAAATGCCATTTCAGGCTCCATCATCCAGAACTCGGTTAAATGACGGCGAGTCTTAGATTTCTCGGCTCTGAAAGTAGGTCCAAACGTGTAAATTAATCCATGTGCCATAGCCATGGCTTCGCCGTATAGTTGACCGGTTTGAGCTAAATATGCTTTCTCATCAAAATAATCGGTTTCAAAAAGCGTGGTGCTACCTTCTGCGGCATTTCCGGTAAAAATCGGTGAATCCATTTGCACAAAATCACGTTCTTGAAAAAAGGTATGAATGGCAAAAATGATCTCGTTACGAATCCGCATTGCCGCCCATTGTTTCTGACTGCGCAACCACAGATGACGGTTGTTCATCAAAAACTCAACGCCATGTTCTTTTGGGGTGATGGGATAATTTTCAGCAATCTGATGAATAACCACATTCGAAACATGAATCTCATGTCCGCCTATGCTGCGATCATCGGCCTTTACTTGTCCAGTAATTTCCAGTGAGCTTTCCTGATGTAAGGAAGTAGCCGCTTCCCAAACGTTATCTGAAACGTCATCTTTGGCAACTACACATTGCGTAAGGCCGGTACCATCTCTCATTTCTATAAAAACGAGGCTTCCACTACTGCGGAAATTATATACCCAGCCTTTTAAGGTTACTTCTTTATCAACGTGATCGGAGAGTTTGTTGATGTAGGTCATTTTTTAAATAGTATAAAATTAAAGATGTAAGGTTCAAGTTGCAAGGTTTTAGGCACAAGGAACAAGGGCCACTTGAGCGTTGTGCCTAAAACCTTGCCCTACTCCCTATTCCTCAGGAGATAAAATAGCTTCCATAAAATGTTCTTCATTGAAAAAGTCCTGCACAAAACGCTGGATTTCGTCCGCAGTCACAGAATCTATATTCTCCACCAGTTCATCTAATGTTACGAAACGTCCGAAATATAATTCACTTTTTGCAAGGCGTGTCATGCGATTGCTGGTACTTTCTTGCGAGAGTAGTAATTTGCCTTTCAACTGCGATTTTGCTTCTGCCAACTCTTTTTCAGGAACAGGCTCTGCCTGCATCACTTTGAGCTCTTTGATAATCAATTCTCGCACGTGATCTACGTATTCTTTGTCGGTGCCTACATAAATGCCCCAAAGTCCGGTATCGGTATAGGCTTGATTAAACGTCTGGATAGAGTAGCAATAGCCATACTTCTCTCGAACATTTTGATGCAATCTGGAACTCATGCCTCCACCTAAAATAGTATTGGCTAACAGCAGCAAATATTTATCTTCATGGTCAAAATTCAGGCCCCTGCGCCCATAAATATAATGGGTTTGCTCGATGGCTTTGGTTAATTCAATACGTCTATTCTTAAATTCAGGAAGCGTGTGCTTGGTTTCGTGAACTTCTTTTGGGCTGAGGCTTTCAAAGTATTCCGTTACCACTTTTTCCACTCTCTCGTGTTCAATATTTCCGGCAACTGAAATAAGCAGGTTTCCCGGAAAATAGCGGTCCTTCATATAGTCATATAAATCCTGACGAGAGAAATCAGATACCGTACTTTCGAAACCAAGCACAGGGCGACCCAGCTCATGGCCTTCAAACATCTTGCTGTTAAACTCCTCAAACAGATAATCGTCGGGAGAATCTCTATACATTTTCATCTCTTCGATAACTACCTTTTTTTCCTTCTCAATCTCCTCTTCCGGAAAAGAAGGATGCAGCACCATATCGGACAAAACATCCAGAGCACGGTCGAGCTGTGTATTCAAACATCGGGAATAATAGCAGGTGTATTCAGAGGAAGTAAAAGCATTTAAATATCCACCCACGGCTTCCATACTTAGGGCAATATCAAAGGAAGAACGTGAGTCGGTTCCTTTAAACAACATGTGTTCCAGAAAATGCGTAATCCCCGCTTGTTTTTCAGTTTCATGCCGCCCCCCTGTTTTTACCCAAATCCCAACCGAGATACTTTTAACGCTTTCAATCCGCTCGGTTACAATGCGTAATCCGTTTGGTAACGTGCTTTTAGTTACAAAATCAATTTCTTTAAGATTTTCCATAAACAGCTGTCAATAATAGTTTTTATACAAAAAAAAGCTCCGCACATAGGTTGATGTGCGGAGCAAATATAGCGTGTTTGTTGCTAAAGACTTACTCTTCTTCGTCTTTATTTAACAAAGCCTTTCTTGAGAGTCGAAGCTTGTTGCCCGGCTCAATTTTGAGGAGCTTCACTTCAATTACATCTCCAACACTCATGTGATCACTTACATTTTTAACATGTGAGTGATCGACTTCGGAAATGTGCAATAACCCATCTCTTCCGGGAGCAATCTCAACAAAAGCGCCAAAATCTTTAATCGATTTCACTTCGCCTTTGTAAATAGCCCCTTCTTCAAGCTGGCCTGTAATAGCTTTGATTCTCTCCTGAGCATCTTCGGCTTTATCGAGGCTGTCGGCAGAAATCGTGATCTTACCTTTTCCAGATTCATCTTCTTCAATCCAGATTTCCGTATCGGTCTCTTTTTGAAGCGTTTGAATTACTTTTCCACCAGGGCCAATCACCGCGCCAATCATATCACCATCAATCGTCATATTGATAAACTGTGGTGCAAATTCAGAAAGTGCTTCATTTCGTTTTGAAATGGTTTCTGCCATTTTACCCAGAATGTGCATGCGCCCGGTATGAGCCTGTTTCAGCGCTTCTTCCATAGTCTCAAAGGTAATGCCTTGAACTTTCATATCCATTTGGCAAGCCGTGATGCCATCTGCGGTACCGGCCGTTTTGAAGTCCATATCGCCCATAAAGTCTTCCTCGCCACGAATGTCGGAAAGCACAACAGAGTTGTTTTCGCCAACAATCATACCCATTGCAATACCTGCAACCGGCTTTTTGAGAGGAACACCGGCACTCATAAGTGCCATTGAGCCTCCACAAACAGAGGCCATAGAAGATGAACCATTAGATTCCGTGATATCAGAGATAATCCGGATTACATATCCGAAATCATCAAAGGTGGGCATCATCTTTCTTATTGAACGCTCTGCTAAATGACCATGACCGATTTCACGACGTCCCGGTCCTCTTAGGAAACCTGCTTCTCCAACACAATATGGAGGGAAGTTGTAGTGCAGATAGAATTTCTTTTCTTCTTCATCAAATAAAGTATCTACCGATTGTGCATCCTTTTTGGTACCTAATGTTACTGATACCAACGCCTGTGTTTCACCACGCGTGAAGATTGCAGAGCCGTGCGTTCTGGCAAGATAATTAACCTGAGTCCAGATATCGCGAATATCTTCCGGAGAACGGCCATCAATACGGCGTTTTTTCTCGAGAATCATATTGCGGAGTTCTTCTTTCTCAACCGTACCGAGGATATCTTTAACGGTACCCATATCATCTTCAAATTCTTCTTCAAGCTCAGCTATTACGCTGTCTTTAGCTTCTTGAAGCTTTTCGGCATATTCTTCTTTACTAAGACCAACGTTTACTACTTCCTTAATTTTATCGGTAGCTAATCCACGAACTTTATTTTCTATTTCTTCCGGATTACTTTCCGCTGTGAATTCACGCTTAGTTTTGCCATACTCCTCGCGAAGCTCTTCCTGAAACTCACATAACGTGATAATGGAGGCATGAGCGGCTTTAATAGCACCCAGCATTTCATCTTCTGAGACCTCTTCCATTTCACCTTCCATCATCAATACGGAATCGGCGGTACCGCCAACAATCATATCAATGTCGCTTTCCTTTAATTCGGTAAGCGTTGGGTTGATTATGTATTCGCCGTTCACTCGTCCCACGCGAACTTCAGCCACAGGGCCTTCGAATGGTACGTCTGAGATATGCAAAGCCGCTGAGGCTCCAAATCCACCTAAAACATCTCCGTCATTTTCTCCATCAGAAGAAACTACGCTTGAGATGATTTGAGTTTCACATAAATATCCTTTTGGAAATAATGGGCGCAAACTGCGGTCAATTAACCGACTTGAAAGCACCTCTTTTTCAGAAGGACGTCCCTCCCGTTTCATAAATCCACCGGGGAAACGGCCCCCGGCTGAAAAACTTTCTCGGTGATCTACAACTAAGGGGAAAAAACCTTGTCCCGGTTTTGCTTCTTTAGCACTTACAGCCGTACACAAAACCTGTGTATCGCCCATACGAACCACAACAGCGCCATCGGCTTGCTTGGCAATCCGGCCTGTTTCTACTGAAAGCACCTTACCCGGTGCAAATTCTACACTTCTCATTTCTTCTTTCATTATTCTTCTTTGTCTTTATTGATTTACGAGATCCCACCCATAATAGATAAGAGAAAATGGCAGGATAAATTGAAAAAGGCTCCACAATGGAGCCTTTTATAGCGATATAAAATTACTTACGGATACCGAGTTCCTTAATAAGTTCTCTGTATTTCTCGATATCGTTTTTCATAAGGTAGTTCAACAACCTTCTTCTTTTACCTACCATCATCAACAAGCCACGGCGAGATGCATGATCTAATTTGTTGTCTTTCAGATGTTCGGTCAGATCGTTAATTCTTTTGGTTAGAAGGGCTATTTGACCTTCCGTGGAACCCGTATCGGTTTCACTGCTTCCAAATTTTTTAAAAATTTCTTTTTTGTCTTCTGCGGTTATGCTCATTGCAATGGTTTAATTAGTACTTGTATAAATCGATTTATAGTTTGCAAAGATAGGGGTTTTTGTTGAGATGGACAATAAAGGATCAACGATTTGTTTTAAATATCTTCTTTCTAAGGCTGATGGTTTTTATATATGCTATTAACCCAGCATGGTTATTATATAACACAACCAAAAATGGACGAAACATATACCTGTGCAAGAAGTATTTCATCAAAAATCACCCCATGAACCTCCCCTTCTATACTGAACTAAAGATGCTTTTAGCCTAAACTATAGCATTTTTGAGAAAGGTAAATTAGTAGGGAAATTAACTGATAAAAGCCTGAATCGTTCTGTAAAAGCTTCTTTATTGGGGAATAATTATTTGTTTGAAAGTGAGGGGATTATAAAAAACCATATTAATATTTTTGATATGAGCAATAAAACAGAAATTGGCCGCATTCATTTTAGTATCATTCGGCCAAGGGCTAATATCAAGTTA
>JBDNFJ010000394.1:0-2012 GCA_041689895.1 Gracilimonas sp.
ATCCACAGAAATCCGAGTTTTTGTTTCAGAGCCATCTTCAAAAGTGAGAGTTAAATCTACCGGCATGGGTACTTTCCCTAAATCTTCGATGGTAATGGTTGCCTTTCCGTCGGCTTGAACCACATCCGAAATAGCTTGATCGAGTGCCCAGGTTTCGAAGTACCAAGAGCGCCAAAACCAGCTAAGATCTTTACCTGATACATCTTCAAAGGTATTAAATAAATCGTATGGGGTAGGATGTTTATATGACCAGCGCTCCATGAAAGTATGCCAGCCTTTGGTAAATACCTCATCACCCAAAACACCATGAAGGGCCATCAGGACAGAAGCCGGTTTTGGATACGAAGCTGTTCCATAGGCAGGACCGGGATAATGATAATCAGACCATCGCATGATTTCACCTTCCAAATAAGTACCGGCTACACGGATATAACGGCTGAATTCATCCAAGCGATTAAAGCTATCGGGGAATTTATCCCAACGAGCGTGGGCTTCGTGGAAGGTAGTAGCACCTTCATCCAGCCACGCATTTCGACGCTCATTGCTGCTTACTACCATTGGAATCCACATGTGGCCAATTTCATGAGCAATTACATCGTAAAAAGCCTGCTGCTTGCGCGCCATGGGAATAGCCGGGTTTGGATTGTTGTAGGCACCAATAACCGTCATCATGGGATATTCCATCCCTCCACCAATAATACCGGCCCCTTCAACGGAGCTCATATGTGGCCAAGGATAGGATAATCCCGTGTACTTAGATAAGTAAGAAATAGCATGCGCAGTATATTCAGCAGACTTTTCCCAAAGTGGCGCCGATGATCTCCAATAAGAATGAATCATCGTATAATTGGTTTCGCCATCACCATCGGTATCGCCAACTGGGGTTCGAATGGCATCCCACTGAGATTCGCGCGTAGCGCTAAAAGCCACGTCAGGTACATTTTTGGCTTTAAACTTCCAGGTAAGGGTTTCATCTTCTCCATGAACGGTGGTTTTTCCGGCATCATCAAAAGTAGCAATAGTCATAACTTCATCGGAAGTTTGTGCCGCCTTATAATTTTTGAGGATGGAAGGTGCAAGTACTTCCTCCGGGTTTTCGAACACGCCGGTGCTCATCACCAGCCATTGTTGCGGGGCGGTAATGCTAATGTCATAATCTCCGAAATCGTGATAAAACTCTGCATTGCCGGTGAAATTATCACCGAACCAGCCGAAGATATCATCGTAAGTTGAAACGTGAGGGAACCAATAGCCCAAGAAAAAGAGATTGTCGCTGTTGTATCCCATGCGACCGCTGGCTCCAGCCTGTGGAATCTTGAAATTCCATTCTATTTCAATATCCATATCTTCGTTGGGATTTAGCCGAGTACCGGGCAACACCATCATATTGGTGCCTTGTACCACGTAGCCTTTTTGAAAACGGTTGACTTCCTGCAGATCTTCTCCACCAATAGTGATGCGGGTGATATTTATTCCGCCGGTGATTTCTGAAAATTCGTTTCGGGGAACGCCTTCTTTATGGATATTTTGCGTGAGTTCAAACAGCAAGTAATTCAGGGTATCGGGCGAGTTGTTGAAGTAGGTGATTTCTGCCTGACCATATAGCATGGTATCGGCAGGGGAGAACTCGGCATCGAGTTTATATTGTGCATAATTGGTGAAATAATTAGGGCCCGGCTTACCGCTCTCCGTACGGGTTCCTGCTTTAACAGCCTGCTCAAAATACGAAGGTTCTTCAACAGGATATGGAATAGGACGTTGAAGCTCGAAAGCTACTTCCTGAACCGGGGGTGCGGTAGTTTTGGAAGTGGTACATGCGGTTAACACGGCCATAAAGCCGAACAATAAGATCTTAGCTTGGGTCTTCATAAGAGATGGATTATGGTGAATAATTAGGAAGGTTTACAGATGGTTAGTTGGTTCAATATTCTCATGTGTCGGAAGGGAGAAATTTCGTGAAGCACAAAAAAGATGGGTTTCCAAATTCATTCAGATTTTAATCATGGTCAAAA
>JBDNFJ010000395.1:0-10260 GCA_041689895.1 Gracilimonas sp.
AAATTAAGGAATGAGCAAAACTTCAGAAAACAAGAAAACCGGTGCCGAACATATTAACTGGGATCTGTCTGATCTGTATGCATCAAACAACGATCCAAAACTCGCAAGTGATAAAAAAACGGTAGTTGAACTGGCCAAAGACTTTGCAGCCAAATATCGTGGAAAGGTGGCGGAGTTGAAGCCGAAACCGTTCAAAGAAATGCTGGATGAGTATGAACAGATAATAGACCTGTCCGGTAAAATTGGCTCATTCGCGTATCTGCAATGGTCAACCGATACCGGGAATTCTGCCTTTGGTAAATTAGTAGCCGAGACCAACGAGTTGTCTTCAGAAGTAAGCCAGAAGCTGGTTTTTATGGATGTGGAATGGCTGAAAATTTCCGAAGAAGATGCGCAAAAGATCATCGACAGCGAGGAATTGAGCAAGTACAAGCATTATCTTGAAAGCTCAAGACTTTATAAAGACCACGTTTTAGAAGAAAAGCAGGAGCAAATTCTATCAGCTAAATCGGTAACGGGACGAAGTGCTTGGGTTCGTTTTTTTGATGAAACACTGGGGTCAGCAAAGTTTGAGCTGGATGGAGAGAAACTTAGCGAACAAGAAGTGCTTAGCAAATTACACGAAAGCGATCGAGATCTCCGGGTTCGGGCTCATGCTTCTTTAACCAAAAAATTCAATGAACTGAGCCACCCGCTCACTTACGTGTTCAATACCATACTCGCCGATAAGTCAACCAACGATAAGTTGCGCGGGTACGAAAGCTGGATTGATTCCCGAAATCTGGCAAACGAAACCAATCGCGAAACCGTAGATGCGTTGATTGAATCGGTAACCTCGAAATATGAATTGGTGCAGCGATATTACAATTTGAAACGGGATTTGCTTGGCCTGGATGAGCTGAAAGATTATGACCGATACGCGCCTATACTGAAAAATGAAGCTTCTATAAAATGGAAGGAAGCTCAGCAAATGGTGCTGGATTCATACACCAATTTTCATCCGGAAATGGGTGCCATTACCCAAAAGTTTTTTGATAAAAATTGGATTGATGCAGCTATTAAGCAGGGTAAGAGAGGAGGGGCTTATTCAGCCGGTACGGTTCCTTCGGTGCATCCGTATGTATTCATGAATTTTGACGGAAGAATTCGCGACGTGCAAACGCTGGCGCATGAGCTGGGCCATGGAGTTCATCAATATCTTTCTCGTCAACAAGGGGTGTTGCAAGCATCTACACCGCTTACTACGGCGGAAACAGCTTCGGTTTTTGGTGAAATGTTGGTGTTTCAAAAGCTGAAAAAAGAGCTGGATGATCCCAAAGAAAAATTGGCATTGCTGATGGGCAAAATCGACGATACCATTGCCACGGTATTTCGTCAAATCTCTATGAATAGGTTTGAAAACGCCATGCATACGGCTCGCCGAGAAGAAGGGGAGTTAACCACCCAGCAATATTCAGAACTTTGGATGGAGCAGCAAAAAGCGCTCTACGGTTCCTCCGTTTCCCTCACCGACGAGTATGGAATTTGGTGGAGCTATATTCCCCATTTCCTCCACACGCCCGGCTATGTGTATGCGTATGCTTTTGGCGAGCTTTTGGTGCTCGCTTTATATGAAGAGTACACCCAACGCCCGGGTGGCTTTTCAGACAAATATCTGGAGTTATTAAGTGCCGGTGGTTCTGAATGGCCGCACGACCTGGTTGCTAAAATGGGCTTAGATATAACTCAACCTAATTTTTGGAATAAAGGCCTGGATGCTTTCGAACGGATGGTTGAAGAAGCAGAAGAAATGGCCAAAAAACAGATAGCTTAAATAGTTATTATCATAGAATGAAGGAATGCGGTAACTATTATCGAAAATCCCTACACTTCAACAGTTTAACTACTTCTTAACGTATCAATCGAATGCCTTTAGACCGAC
Organism: Gracilimonas sp.; assembly: GCA_041689895.1. Lineage (GTDB taxonomy): Bacteria > Bacteroidota > Rhodothermia > Balneolales > Balneolaceae > Gracilimonas. The sequence goes on from JBDNFJ010000395.1 coordinate 1,922, forward strand.
AAGAAAAAGCACTTAGAGAATTCAAGCAGATCTTACAGGATTTGGTACATCTTTTACGTACCTCAACCAACGTCCAGCTTTCATACATGTGCTGGGTGAACCGTGCCCGCCAGCAGTTTGTTTGGGAAACCAATAGCACCGCGCTCCCTAACGTAATGTTTCAGGATCGAGTGGCTTTTGAGGATCATTTTTTGGATGAATTCAAAGGCACCGAGGAGTTGATTCAGTTGGTGGTGGGAGAAGATCTTCCCAAGGCCGGACTGATACATTATTTTGATGAGGTGAAAGCCAAACAGATCCTCATTATCCCTTTCGTAAACAAAGGAGAAACGGTGGCGTTAACCGTATTAGAAAGTGAGGAAGAGATTGATCTGGAAGTGATTCAGGATCGCATCATGTCGTATAATAATGCTATGGTGAGTGTGTTGGATACGTATCTGGAAGTGGTGGATTTGCATGAGCAACAGCAGGAATGGGAAGAATATGAGGAATCGGTAAATAAGCTGGATTATCGTTCGCATCGTGTTGAGATATTGAGCAAGATGATGGAGGAAATGCAAAAAAATGTTCCCAATGGTGGCGCCGTATTATTGGCCCCCGGCATGGATTCTTGGAATGTTGTACTTCGGTCTCAACAGTCTAAAAACGCTCCTAAATTAGGCCTCCATCTTGAAGAGAAAAGCGTAGCTTACGAAGCACTGGAGAAGGGGGAGCCGATTTTTACCATGCACTTTAATAATAATCCAAGGCGGATTTCCTCGGCCGAAAAGCGAACGGAAGGGGCTACATATGCCATCCCAATTATGGTACATGATCGCCGGCAGGGTGTAGTAATTTGTTACGACAGTGATCCGCTTACCTTCAAAGAATCAACCAAGCATAAGCTGGCAAATCTGGTTCGTATAGCATCCTTAAGCATTCAATCTTCCGTTAAAAAATCAGGCATGATTCAAGAGATGCTTACACAGAATTTTGGTGCTTTTATGCCCGAACTTTGGGAAGCGGCTCTTAATAATGAGCTTACGAAATTAAAAAATGGAAACGGAAATTCGACCTGGCTGGGTTTAATTACCCCGTATGATGTATCTGCACTACGAACAAAGTATCGGCTCGAAGATCTCCAAAAGATTCAAACCGATTTTGTAAGCAAACTCAATCCTTCGCGCTACGGAGTGCCCGGTTATATTGGGTATAATTCAGATTATGTATATGCTTTTTTAATGCAAAGTGAGGATGAAGAAATCGTGTCTTTTTGGATGGAGAAAATGAAATCGAAGCTGGAGTCGGGAATGGATCTTTCTATTGGGGGAACTTTACGAGCCCAGTTCAAAGTTGGTTATACTCGCGTTACGGAACAGTCAACAAATACTTATCAGGTAGTGGAGAAAGCAAAAAAAGCACTCTCAAAAGTAATGAATGATAATGAAGCGGAATTGGTGGAAGCATAATGGGTAACGTGTATGTAATTGTGGTAGATGGTTTAGGAGTAGGTGCGCAAGAAGATGCCGCGGAATATGGAGATGAGCACATGAATACGCTTGGCCATGTTTCGGAACAAACAGGAGTGAAGCTTCCCAACCTGCAGAAAATGGGTATTGGGAATATCATACCACTGGCTTCTGTACCTCCGGCTGAAAAACCTCTTTCCGCTTTCGGGAAACTCCGAGAAGTATCGTCCGGAAAAGATTCTACCACCGGACATTGGGAAATTGCGGGAATCCACCTTGAGCAGCCGTTTCCTACCTATCCCAATGGGTTTCCACAAGATGTGATCGATGATTTTTGTAAAGGCATTGGAGTAGAAAAAGCACTATGTAATACACCTTATTCCGGAACCGATGTAATTCGTGATTTTGGTGAAGAACATCTCAAAACCGGATATCCAATTGTGTACACCTCCGCCGACAGCGTATTTCAGGTAGCCTGCCATGACGAGATTGTTTCAGGTGAAAAATTATATGAGTGGTGCGAGTTTGCCCGAAACAAAGTATGTGTTGGTCCACATGAAGTAGGTAGGGTGATTGCGCGTCCATTTACCGGAAAACCTGGAAATTTTGAACGTATCACCGATAAACGACATGATTTCTCCTCTATTCCTCCAGAAAACAATCTGATTCAGGTATTATACAACAAGGGTATTAAAACATACTCCATTGGTAAGATTGTAAATCTTTTTGCAGGAAAAGGCTTTACTCAATTTCGGCACACTAAAAGCAACGCAGAAGGTATTTCTCAGCTTTTAAGCCTGATGGCTGCCGAGCTGGATAACAGCTTTGTATTTGTGAATTTAATAGATACCGACCAACTATTTGGCCATCGTTTAGATCCGGAAGGATATGCCGGAAGTTTGGAGGAATTTGACCGCGCAATCCCTGCCATCGTCTCAAAAGTTAAAGAGGGTGATATGCTCATCATAACCGGAGACCACGGCAACGACCCTTGCTCTGATAGCACCAATCATTCCAGAGAATTCACCCCACTGCTTGTTTTTCCAAAGGCAAGCGCCGTCTCCGAAAACCTTGGCACCGGCGACACATTTTCTAACATAGCCCGCACAACGGCTGATTTCTTTGGTATAACATATTCTTTCCCCGGAACCTCCTTTTTATCGAAAGATTAGGGATCGATAATTAATACTAACCCGTTTAAAATTAATAGAAGAATTGCGTATATTACCCAACTTGAAAATATATTAAGTCGCAGACGCAATATCTTTGCTTTTAACACGTGTTTTAAAAGGCAAAAAGGACTAAAATCTCTGCGCATCGCGTTCGCAAACATTCATTAAAAGGTATATACAGTGGCAAAAAGTTCTGGAATCTCTACTCGTGAGTCAGAGTCATTAGATCGCTATCTGCACGAAATTGGAAAAGAGAAACTTATTACCCCGGACGATGAAGTCCGGTTGGCCAAAGAAATTCAAAAAGGCAGCCAGAGAGCACTTGAAGATCTTACTAAGGCAAACCTTCGATTTGTAGTTTCTGTAGCAAAACAGTACCAGAACCAAGGATTATCTCTTGGTGACCTCATTAACGAGGGAAACCTCGGCTTGATTAAAGCAGCTAAACGCTTTGATGAAACTCGCGGGTTTAAGTTTATATCCTACGCAGTTTGGTGGATTCGTCAGTCCATTTTGCAGGCACTGGCTGAGCAGTCGCGTATTGTTCGTCTTCCGCTAAACCGAGTGGGTGCCCTTAACAAAATTGGTAAAGAACTTTCTAAGCTGGAGCAGGAATACGAACGGATTCCATCGGCTCACGAGCTTGCTGAAAGTCTTGAAATGACCGTAGGTGAAGTAGCCGATACGCTTAAGATTTCTGGCCGACACCTTTCTATGGATGCTCCTTTTGCACAAGGTGAGGATAATCGCCTGTTAGATGTGCTCCAAAACGAAGAGATTCCAAACCCTGATTTCGATTTGATGGGGGAATCGCTAAAAGTAGAAATTGAAAGAGCTCTTTCTAAACTGACAACCAGAGAAGCAGAAGTTATCCGATTGTATTTTGGAATCGGTCGCGAGCATTCTTTAACGCTGGAAGAAATCGGGGAACGGTTCGACCTAACCCGCGAGCGGGTGCGACAGATCAAAGAAAAAGCATTAAGAAAATTACGACATCATAACCGAAGTGCTGCTTTAAGAGCATATCTCGGCTAATATTTTTATTTCGTGAGATAAAAAGGCCCTTCACGTTTTTAGCGTGTTGGGCTTTTTTTGTTGTATTACTTTGGGCCTACTAATCTCCGTTTGTTTCCGTTACATTTATGCTATGAAACGATTTCTAATCATAATTTTATGGACAACGGTACTCAGCCATTTTGCTAATGCCCAACGCTATCCCTTCCAAATAATTTCCATTGAGCAGGGTTTGAGCGAATCGGTAGTGTATGATATGGTGCAGGACAACGAAGGGTATATGTGGTTTGCTACAGGATTTGGGCTGAACCGTTTTGATGGAATCCGTTTTCAGAATTATTTTGAAGAGCAAGGTTTAAACAGTAGCCGTATTCGATCTCTGTTTAAAGGAAAAGAGGGAAAGATTTGGATTGGCTCGGAAGAAGGCGTTAACTACTGGCAAGCAGATAGTATTTATTCGATGAATGCTCTGGTACCGCTACAAAACTCCACGGTGATCAGTATATATGGAGACCAGATCGGGAATATGTGGTTTGGTACCGATGGGAATGGGGTATGGCAATTCTCGGAGCAAGGTGTTTTAACGCAATACATCACCTCCAATGGATTGGTTGATAACAGGGTAAGAGCCATAGAAGAAGCTGAAGATGGTAGTTTATGGTTTGGGACCAGAGGAGGGATCACCATTCTACGCGATGGAAATTTTATAAATTTTACCGGCACGAATGGCCTTTCAAACGATAGGATTCGGGATATCAAAGCAGATACAAAAGGAAATATGTGGATTGGTACCCGTGGTGGATTGGTGAAATATGATGGTCATCAATTCTCCATTTTGAAACAGCAAGACGGCTTGATCAATAACCAGATACGAACCCTGACTATCACTGCAAATAATGATTTATGGATTGGCACCGAAGATGGAGCAAGCTATTACGACGGCAAAGAATTCAAAAACTATACCGTCCAGTCGGGCTTATCCACCAAAATCATACAGTCATCCCTCATCGATTTGGAAGGAAATATTTGGCTGGGAACCTATGCCGGAGGCGTTAACTACTTTCTGGGAGATTATTTTGCAAACTACAGTACCGAACAAGGTTTGCCCAATAACTTGGTTACCTCATTTGTAGAAGATAAATCTGGGATGATCTGGATATCCATGTTCGGTGGCGGAGTTACGTCACTAAAAGATGGACACTTTAATGATTATGGTGTGAATAAGGTATTGCCGGATAACCAAATTTATACGCTATTTAAGGATTCAAAGAATAGAATTTGGATTGGCATGGGAGAAGGCTTGGCTTACTTTGAGCAGGGTAAAATTCATGTTTTCAGTGAGCAAGAATTTCCTTACCAAAAGGTTAGAAATATAATGGAAGCTTCAGATGGCAGCTATTGGATTAGCACCTACGATGATGGCATCATTCACTATAAAAATCATCAATTTGAGCAGATAAATGCGGATGGAGGACTGGCTAATAATCGGGTGGTTTATTCTTTGGAGGGAGACGATGGCTCCATTTGGATTGCCACTTACGGCGGTATTACAAGATATAAATCAGGAGAATTTCAGAGTTTTGCTATTCAAGAAGGCTTACCCAATAATGCGGTTATGAATTTGCTGAAGGATGATAAGGGCAAAATCTGGGCTTCAACCTTTGGAGGAATTGCTTGGTTTGATGGATTGCGTTTTCAAAGCATCACCCCCGAAGAAGGCTTGCCGGATGATGTTTGCTATTTCATTCAGCAAAATAAAGAGGGATTGTACTGGATCGGTACTACCAATGGGGTCGTACGTTTTGATGCAGACTTGTACTTTGATCCGGATGAAAAGGATCGCAAGCGTGCGTTTCAACTATTGAACAAGGAGCAGGGACTGATTTCCAATGAGTTGAATTTGGGGGCGGTTTACGAAGATACTAAAGGATTTCTATGGTTTGGTACGGTAGAAGGATTTAGTCAATTTAGCCCCGAAGCATATCAAGGAAATCAAGTGCCCCCAAAAGTACATATTGTTGGGGTGAATGCATCAGGAAGAGAGTATCTACCGGGGCAGGTATTCACATTATCTCATCAGGAAAACTATATCGAGATTCAATACGCAGGCATAAATTTCACCGCTCCCAATCAAATTTTATATGAGTATAAATTAAGTGGTATCGATCCTGACTGGCAGCCAACGTCGGCGCGCTCGGTGAAGTACCCATCCTTACCACCGGGCCAATTCACCTTTCAAGTGCATGCACGCAATAGAAATGGCGGATGGAGTAAAAAAGTGGAGGAAGTTCGGTTTAACATTACCGCGCCTTTCTGGATGCAGTGGTGGTTTTGGATTCTTTTGTTTTTAGTGGTTTTAGGCATTATTTACTTGTTCTATAACTATTATCGCGCACGTAAAATGGTTGATATTGAACGGATGCGAGTGCGTATTGCCAGCGATTTGCACGATGATGTGGGCGCCAGTTTAACAGAAATCGCTCTTCAGTCCGATTTTCTACAAGCCGGAGATGCTGATTCGGAATTCAAAAGATCGTTGGCACAAATTGGTCGGCAGTGTCGGAAAATTGTGTCTAGTTTAGATGATATTGTATGGTCGATTGATGCCCGAAATGATACGTTAGGAGACCTAACCGATCGTATGCAAGATTACATTTTGAATACGCTGGAATCAAAAAATATGATGGTAAAGTATGATTTTAGCGAGCTAAAGATGGATAATAAGCTACCGGTGTCGGTGAAAGAAAACGTATATCTCATTTTTAAGGAAGCCGTGAATAACATAGCCAAGTATTCGAATGGAGATCGGGTGGATATCATTATGAAGAATGAAAATGGATACTTTGTGTTTTCTATCACGGATAATGGCACTTCGGGCGCGAGCTTGAAAAAAACCGGACATGGGTTGCGTAACATGGATATGCGAGCGAAACGGATTGGTGCAATTCTTACTATTACTTCTGAGAATGCATTTACGATCAAAGTTGAGGGAAAATTAAAGACTAACTAACAGGAACGGCAATATGGCTGTCATAGGAATTGTAGAAGACAACAAGAAAATCAGGGATTTGATACAGCGCTATTTGGATATGCAGAAAGAAATGGATTGCCCGGTTGCCGTTGATTCGGTAGAGGAAATGCTGGAGCACTTGGAGAAGCACCAAAGGCCGGAAGTTATACTCATGGATATTCAGTTACCGGGAATGTCGGGCATAAAGGGAATGGAAATTATAAAATCGAAATACCCTGAGATAGACATTATCATGTTGACCGTATATCACGATTCGCACAAGATTTTTGATTCGCTGAAAGCCGGAGCCTCCGGTTATTTACTGAAGCATACTTCGTTGCCCGAAATCAAAGAATCCATCGAAGACCTATTGAAAGGTGGTGCCCCAATGTCGCCACAGATTGCCCGAAAGGTGATTTCGCATTTCAACGAAAAAGCACCCAAAAAGAACAAAGACAGCATGCTTACGAACCGCGAACAAGATATTGTGAACGGATTGGTGGATGGCCTTAGTTATAAGATGATAGCTGACCGTTATGATATTTCAATAGATACGGTAAGAGCGCACATTCGTAACATTTACAAGAAACTGCACGTAAATTCTAAGGCCGAAGTCATCACCAAATCGTTACGTGGCGAGATATGACCTTCGCATTAACATGTGATATATTATGGGGAGTAAATCACTCATATTTGCTGTGTACTATTTAATGAAGTCTTTAAAGAGGTATTTATTATGAGCTATTCAAACATTTTCAACCGATCGATTCTAATGCTTCTTCCGTTTTTATTTACGGGCTGTTATACGCAGTTTCAAACGCTCGACGATCAATTCCCTGTAAAAGACCAGGCTTATTCCAATTATTATGACTGGGATGGTAATGAGGAAGGACAAGTAGCTCAAACTACAGACAATCAAGCAGGGGAAGAGGTTTATATGGATGAAGAATTAGCTCTGGGAGAGAATAATATCTATTACATTGATTATGATACAAAGCGTTGGTATGAAGAAAATTATGCCAACCGATTGTTCTGGGAAGGGTATGGCGAAGGATATGATGATGGGTATTTTGACGGATGGAGAAATTCATATCCTTATACCGCAGGATTTTCATTTAATAGGTATGATTACTATCGGGGTTATACCGGCGCTTTTGGGTACCATCACTTCTACCGCAACCCCGGATATTTAACCTTTTCGTGGTCTAACTTTGGTGGATATCCATATGACGCTTTTTATATGGGGTATTATGGTCAGTGGGGATATTATGGCCCATCCTATAATAATTACTGGGGGCATCCTTATTACGCCTATAATAATTACGCTTACATCAATCATAATAGAAGCAGAAGATACCGCAACGCCGATATTTATCGTAAAGGCCCCAGAAATAGTGGGTTGACAAACCGTACAGATGGGAGAACACGAGATACCAGGCTGAAAAATAGTGGTAAATCCGGTTCACGAAGCAGAGGTTCTGTTATACGAACCCGAAGCACGAATAATACAAGCAGAGTACGAGGAACGGGCTCAAGCAGTAAAGTCGGTCGCAGTTCTTCCGGCTCTGTAGGTCGCTCAAGAGGTTCTTCGGTAGGTAAAACCCGAAGCGGTTCTGGAACCACACGAAGCAGAGGGAGCGGTTCTTCGGTAGGTAAACGATCATCAAGTAGCTCTAATGGGAAATCTCGAACACG
>JBDNFJ010000396.1:0-3342 GCA_041689895.1 Gracilimonas sp.
ACGGCGCATGCGGTAGCTTGTGCGAATGAGCATTTAGATGGAGAAGTAATTATTGCGTTTGCGGATACCATTTTTGATAGCGAAAAAGCATTCGATTTGGGCGATGCCGATAGCGTGATTTGGCTGAAAAAAGTGGAAGATCCCTCTCGTTTTGGTGTAGCCGTGTACGAAGGCGATACCATTACCGGTTTTGTGGAAAAGCCCAAAGAGTTTATTTCAGATCTGGCTATTATTGGAGTGTATTATTTCAAAAATGGAAAAGCGCTGAAAGAAAAAATTGAGAAAGTGATTGCGGATGATATGCGTGGTCCCGGCGGCGAGTACTTTTTGACAGCCGCTTTAGATATGATGATTAAAGAAGGGAAAGTGTTTAAAACCGCTACGGTTGATGAATGGCTGGATTGCGGAACTTTACCTGCCTGGTTGGAAACCACGGGACTTATTGTCGAAAAAGAATTTGAAAGCGTGGATGAAAGTAAATATCCGGATTCTAAAATCATCCCTCCGGTTTACATTGGCGAAGGTGTAAAAATTGAAGGCAGCACAGTTGGACCTAAGGTGAGCATTGAAGCCAATACCGTGATTAAGAATTCTACAATAGAAAACACAATTATCCGAGATCACGCCTCTTTGGAAAATGTAGAAACCAAAGGCTCGACCATAGGGGCTTATACCTCCCTCAAAAATGTGAAAGGGAAAGTAGATGTTGGGGATCACAGCTCTCTGGAATTGGAGAAATAAATTCTCCCATTTATTTTATCAAATGCAGGCTTTAAAAAGGCTTCGGAAACACCGGAGCTTTTTTGTGTTTCATGGTTTTGGGTAAACTTGTTAGAAACTGGGCGGCCGGTTTAATGTTGATTCCCATGGCAATTCCTGTTTTCCCAAAACAATCCTAAACGGTTGCTTTCGTTGGATTGTCGGCTTAATTTAAAATGGGACTTAAATAACCTAATAATATGTTATAAGTACGAAATACAATAATAAGGAGGCGATAAAATGAAAGAATTACAAGAGCCAACATCCAGCGTGAAGCTTCTACCTATGTTAGTTAGTGCCGTGGTAGCCGGAGCATTGGGCATGATTGTGTATATAGGAACCTCAGCCTTAGAATGGTCGGCTCCATATGTAATGATTATTCCCCTTATTGTTGCCGTTCCTTTTGGCATGCTGGGTGCCTACGGATGGGATAAAGGCTTTAATAAGCTTAACGGGCGTGATGTGCTGAACAGCTTGATAGGTGGCGTGGGAGTAGTTATTGGGGTGATTTTAATTCAGTTGCTTAAATAAATGAAGGTTCGTAAGGCTTTTTAAAGCACGCTATTTATTCAGGCTTGCCAGCGCTTTCTTTATAATGACAGAGGCATTATCACTGCTACTATCTTTCAGCGCTTTCATGACGGCTTGTTCTGCTTCCCGTTTCTTAAATCCTAAGGATTCCAGTGCAGAAATAGCTTCGCCAGCTACCCCCGCTTCTTTAGAACCTGTTGGAGTAACTCCTGCCGAAGCCGCATATTCGGCTAGCTTATCTTTCAGCTCCACAATAATACGTTCCGCCGTTTTTTTACCAATCCCTGGCACGCGCGTAAGTGTGTTAGCATCAGCACCCGTGATGGCTCCAATCAGCTGATCGGCCGGCAATCCGGATAAAATAACGAGACCTGATTTTGGCCCCACACCTTTTACGGTGATTAGCTTCTCGAACAGCGCTTTTTCATCGGTAGAAAAAAATCCAAACAACCGCTGGTCGCTGTCGGTGATATGATGATAGATAAGCAGCTTTACCTCTGATCCGGCGCTCTCCAGCTGCTGTAAAGTAATTGCCGATATTTCAACGCGATAACCCACCCCGTTGACATCGAGCACGACCAACCCCTCACTCTTTTCCTCGATGTAGCCTTTTAAAAATGCAATCATAGTGTCTTCATTTATTACGAGCTTTGAATAAACCTAATGGATTATCATATCCTATGGTACGGAAAAGGTTAGAGGCCTTTTACCCGATCAGGGTTTTCTTGAATAAAGCTGGCCCAATCCCCTTTCTTATTATTTTGGTGCGTCTTTTTGCGGGATGATGAACCCGGAATGCCCTGCCCTTTCATCAAGTGGCACCAAGCGATGGCTAAGGCATCGGTAGCATCATTTGAAAGCTTTTCATCAGGGAGTTTCACCATTTTCCGGAGCATAAAAGCAACTTGCTCTTTACTGGCATTTCCATTCCCGGTGATAGATTTTTTTACCACCTTGGGGAAATACTCAGAAACTTCTCGTCCCGAGTTTTTGATAGCCAACATAGCGGCGGCTTGTGCCCTGCCTAACTTTAGCATGGCCATGGGATCAACCCCATAAACCGGAGTTTCGACGGCACAAGATGTGGGCTGATTGGAGCGGATAATTCCGGAGATGGTATCAAAAATTACCTTTAATCGCTCGGCATGATCATCAATATCGGCTAATCGGATGACATCGCAACGTAAAGCGATTAGCTGACCCTTTTCTTCCGTCAACAGGGCGTAGCCGGTGTTGCGCGAGCCGGGATCAATACCGAGGATTATATCAGGCATAAAGGGCGTTTATTTTTCGTCGTTATCCGCATAAACTTTCGCAAGATCGGCAATCATTTGTTCCGAAATACCGGAAGTCACAAATCCGCCATCATGGTACAAATTCTGCATCGTGACTTTACGAGTCAGATCAGAGAACAAGGTTACACAATAGTCCGCACATTCGTCCGCCGTTGGATTTCCCATTGGGGCAATCATATCGGCAAAGGTGTACATGCCGTCAAATCCTTTGATACCGGTTCCGGCAGATGTTCTGGTTGGAGCCTGTGAAATGGTGTTCACACGAATTCCACGATGAGCCAATCGGCTTCCGTAATTTCGGGCAATGCTTTCCAACAGTGCCTTGGCATCGTTCATGTCCAAATATTTAGAGAAAACTCGCTGCGCCCCAATGTAAGAAAGTGCAACTACGCTTCCGCCATCATTCAGAAGTCCTGCTTCATCGGCGTGGTGAAGCACCCGGTGTAAAGAAATGGCCGAAATATCGAGCGTTTGCTGAAACCAATGGTAGTTCAGGTCGGTGTATTCTTTATTCTTGCGCACGTTAGGCGACATCCCGATGGCGTGCAAAATGAAATCAACTCCACCCAAGTGCTCTTTAGTTTTAGCAAGCAGCTCTTTAATCTCATCATCGTTTGTTACATCACAGGGGATGATGGGAGCATTTGTTTCTTCACCCAGTGCATCTAAGGCACCCAAGCGCAAGGCAATAGGCGCGTTGGAGAGCACAAAATCAGCGCCTTCTCGTTTGCAGGCCAGTGCAATTCTCCAGGCAATA
>JBDNFJ010000397.1:0-1744 GCA_041689895.1 Gracilimonas sp.
ATCATCATGAATATCAATCCAGGTATCGCTTTTTTCGGTAAGAATTACCCGGGTTGATCCCTTCGTTGCATTTGCGAAAAGCAGGTCTATTTTATTCTGCAAACGGTTCATTCGCCGGATCGCCAGCAGATTGTTATCTCGTGTCCAATTCACACGCGGGATATACTGGTCTTCCTCATCGCCCACGTTCATCGTGGCCGTTTTTTCTGTGTTTAAATCATATACATGAATAGAAACAATGGAGTTTTTCTCTCCCGCTTTCGGATATTTGAATTTTACCAATCCGGGATATAGCTCCCCCCAATCCATCATAAAAAACTCTTTTACCTGCTCTTCATCAAATCGGTAAAAAGCAATACGATCTCCTGCGGGCGACCAAAACCAAGCTTTAGCAAACCCAAATTCTTCTTCATACACCCAATCAGAAGCACCGTTAATTACTTTGTTGAATGCACCATCATGCGTGATTTGTGTCTCATTGCCGGTATCTAAATCAACCCAAAATAAATTGTTATCACGCACGAAAGCAGCTCGCTCGCCTGAGGGTGAAAGCTCAGCATACTGCTGCTTTTCATCGGATGTGGTGAGTTTAGTGAGCTCGTTAGAACTTCGGTCGTACACGTAATAATGCTCTCGCGTGCTTCTTCTCCAAATCTGTTCTACATCCGTTTTTATAAGCAATTTGGTTTCATCCGAAGAGAACTGATATCCCTGAATTACAAATGGTTTTGTCGCATCCGTCCCTGAAAATAAGGACCCATCAAATAGCACTTTCTCCGTGCCATCTACAATATTGTATTGAATGATTTTATTGTTCTTGGTGGCCGAATAATACTCGCCATCATTCATCCAGCGAACATTTTGAACACTTTTCGGCGAAAAACTACCATCTACAACATGGCTAAATTCAATAGGTTTTTTATCCTGAGCTACGGCAGCTATCGAGAACAAAGCTACACATAGAATCGAGAGTTTTATTGTCTTCATATCAATTTTGGGGTTAAAAAAGAAAAGAACGCCAATGGGCATTCTTTTCGGGTAGTTAAATGGAAAACTATTTCTTGTGGAGAACCAGTTTCAATAGTTTGGTGAGCTTCGATTTCATTTCTGTCCTTGGTACAATGAAATCTAAAAATCCATGTTCCAGCAAATATTCTGAGGTTTGGAAGCCTTCGGGCAAGTCTCGCCCAATGGTTTGCCGAATAATGCGCGGCCCTGCAAAGCCAATCAAAGCGCCGGGTTCGGCTACATTAAAGTCGCCCAGCATAGCAAAACTGGCGGTAACGCCACCGGTTGTAGGATCGGTTAAATAAGATATATAGGGAACCTTGGCTTGCTCTAACTGGGCAAGTTTAGCGGAGGTTTTCGCCATTTGCATCAGGCTTAACACGCTTTCCATCATGCGGGCACCGCCGGTTTGAGAGATGATAATGAGTGGGGATTTCTTTTCCCGAGCATGATCAATGGCCATTCCGAGCCGCTCGCCTACCACCGAACCCATACTTCCACCGATAAAGGAGAAGTCCATGCAGGCTACAACCACATCCAGTTTATTCATTTTGCCAACGCCTACACGAGCTGCATCCGTAAGTCCGGTTTTCTCCTGGTAATCATCCAGTCGGTCTTTGTATTTCTTGCGGTCTTCAAATTCCAGCGGATCGGAAGGCAGAATTTCTTGCCCGAGTTCTTCAAACTTTCCACCATCAAAAATAATCTCAAAGTATTGCTCGCTGCCTATCCTGAA
>JBDNFJ010000398.1:0-3092 GCA_041689895.1 Gracilimonas sp.
ACATATTCTTCAATTTCTTGGGTAGTGATGTGATACCAGTTCCCATTGGAGGTGGTGATACCATCCGGCATTTCTAACATCTGCCAGTCAAAACGTCCTCTTTTAAAATGTTCCATGTTCAAATATAGCCTTAATAACACTTCGTTTCAGAGATTGCTTCGAAGATCTGAAAAATCATCCTTCCCTATCAAGCTTGAGCTGCCGTTGCAATCACAATTTCGGAACAGCCGGCGGATTGCAGGTTCGAAGCCAGCTCAAACGTAGTGGCTCCCGTTGTAAACACATCGTCAATAATCACGCAAATCGTGCCTTGGATACGTTCAGGTTCTGCTACTTCAAAAGCGTTGGATATATTTGTTCGTCTTTTTTCGAGTGTGAAGCCGGTTTGAGTTCGTGTGTTTTTCACCCGCAGTACTACTTCTCTTTTCAGGATGGGCAGATTTGTGACGTCCGCAACGCCTTTAGCAACATGTAAGGCTTGGTTGTACCCTCGTATTCGTCGCTTTCTTGGATGAAGCGGAACCGGCAGCAATCGTGCTTTTTTACCTTCAATCTTTTGCATAAAAAAAGAATTATTCAACAAGCTTTTTCCTAACTGCCGGCCAATATCTTCCCCAATACCGGTCAAGCGCTGATATTTAAGCTGGTGCAATAACTCCTGCAAATACCCACCTTTATCAAAGTTCCATAAGGCATGCTGTAAATAAATTCCTTCCGGCAAAAGCACATCACTCGTAGAAGCCATGCCTTCTCGTTTCGCTAATTCAAATTTAGTATCCAGACACTGAGTGCAAACAAAATGCTCTTGCGGACTCAATCGCATCCCACAAACGGTGCAAACCGGTGGAAAAAATATCTCCAGCACTCCCTCCTTCATTCTTTTAAAAAGCATAAAAACCTCGATTCAATTAATACTAAAAGTTTGCTTTTCCTATCAACTTTAATTAGTTAGCTTCTTATAATTTTGTACGCAGACCTAAATCACTTCAATATGCCTCTGGGAAAAGACCTCGCTTTTATACGAAAAAGTCAAAACCTCTCGCTTGAGGATATACAAAATGCTATAAAAATTCCTCTGGATACTCTAAAAAGTATTGAAGATGATAGCATTTTTACCGATCCCAACCGAAACAATACCTACTTGCGTAGCTTTGTACGCAGTTACGGCAAAGTACTGAAGATTACTGACGAAAATATGGTGCTTGCCTTAAACGATATGCAAGCAGGTACTTACAAAGGAAATTTACTCGGACACGATGAGCCTGAGGAAAGCCCAACCGTTCAAAAACCAACGCCGGCTAATCAGGAAAAAGATCGAACAGCGGATATTGAAGAGCACGAAGAAAAGCCTACATCCGGAAAGCCGGCACCCGCAACAGCTCCAAAAAATGAAAGCCAGCCTGCTAAACCGGCACCCATAACCAAACAGGAAGAAGAAACTATTAACTGGGCAGATATGGGTCGCCAGTTCACCACGGTTACCAAAGAAACCAGAGCTTGGTTTGTCGTTTCGGTTGTGATAATCGTAACTTTGCTGGTTTTGGGCAGTTATTTTTTTTGGGATGATATAACTACCCTCCTTGATGTACAACCAAACCTAACCGAAGAACAAACTACCACCTTCAATTCTGGGCAAAACGGTATGATCCCCATGCCCATTGATTCTTCTGAAATGATGGATGAGAACGCACAAGAAAACCTCCAAGATGAACAATCTACCCAACCGGATGAAACCACTGCTCCTGCTCAAAAAAGGAAACCTATTACGCTCGGAGACACTTTAACCTTAGCCATTTATGCCGCATACGGACAGTTAGAGCCTGCTCGCATTACCAGCGATCTAAACTGGCGAACCAATCCTTTTTGGATGGAAACAGGCGAATCTTATAAATTCGATTTCAAAGACACCCTGTTAGTCCATGGGCAATACAGCCGTTTATTGCTGTTATTTAACGGACATGTGATCGAGAATCCTCGCCAAAATTATTTCAATAATGCTTTTAATTCTATTATGATTACCCGATCGGTTCTCGATCAACCACGATATTTAGCCGCCCCTCCCCAAACCTTTCCTTTAGACATTGGCGCACCGGATAGCACCGTATATCGTCTAAGATTTTAGTCCTATTTTCGAATGAACAAGACCGAAGCCAAAGAACGCGTTGCTCAGCTACGGGATTTGCTGAATGAGGCTAATAAGGCATATTACCAAGATGCTACGCCCTTTATTAGCGATAAAGAATTTGACGAATCCCTAAAGGAACTCCAGCAGCTGGAAGAAGAATTCAACCTGCACGATCCCGACTCCCCCACCAAACGAGTGGGAAGTGATATCTCCTCTGATTTTGAAACTGTTCAACATCCCGTTCCTCTCCTCAGCCTCGATAACACCTATAATGAAGGCGAGCTGAACGACTTTGACAATCAGGTTAAAAAAATCCTGGGACACAATAATTTTGATTATATGGCGGAGCTCAAATTTGACGGAGCTTCCCTGCGTTTACGTTATGAAAATAGAAAGCTCGTGCTGGGAGCAACTCGCGGCGATGGCCAGCGGGGTGATAACATCACGAACAATGTGAAAACCATTCGCGACATCCCACTTAATTTGCCTAAAAATGCGCCGGATGTGGTTGAAGTCCGTGGCGAAGCTTATATGGAGCGTGAGGCTTTTGCGCGAATGAACGAACGTCGCGACGAAGAAGGCCTCGCAGCTTTTGCCAATCCACGAAATTCTACCGCCGGTTCCCTGAAAATGCAAGATCCTAAAGCCGTAGCTCAGCGACCTATCCGTTTCTTTGCCTTTGATTTACTTTTTGATATAGAGGATCATTCTCTAACGCAATCCCGCAAAGCTAAAATGTTACAAGAGCTTGGGCTACACGTTTCCCCGCACCACAAAGTTTGCGCTACGATGGAAGAAGTTCATCCTCTCATAAAAAAATGGGATAAGCTGCGCCACGAGTTGCCCTACGAAACCGACGGTGTGGTCATTAAAGTGAATGAAAGCCGATATCGGGAGGAATTGGGCACTACATCAAAATTTCCGCGCTGGGCGATTGCTTTTAAATTTGAAGCCGAGCAAGCTACTA
>JBDNFJ010000399.1:0-9996 GCA_041689895.1 Gracilimonas sp.
AATTTAATCGGACTCTCAATATTTAACGCATTATGATTAATCTCTATCTCACCATCTGATGTGCCTTCATACTTAGGAATGTAGGTAACGGTAATATCTGTACTTTCGCCCGGCTCCAGCGTTATAATTTGATCATACACGCTTATCGAATATAAGGTGCCGTCTGAAATGCCCACCCTTGCCACCAAAATTCCATTGGCGGAAGCATCATTTGAAAGCGTAAACGTTTTTTGGACTTTCTTATTCACATTTGTGACACCAAAATTTATGTCTTCATCATTAAATACAAGCTCAGATTCGGCCCCTAATTGATTCGCGCAATCGGCCCCAAGCGGCCATCCACTATCATTAAAAATACCACACAGTACCGGTCCCATTTCATGCATAGCAAAAGCTCGATCTACTTGTGGGCGCATCAGTGCATTTACGGTATTCGTAAATGTAGCCTGATCTACATGTGAATAACTGGAGCCCGCTTCCCATTTCGAGGGGGCATACAAACGAACTCGTTCCCCTTTATTAGCTGAAATAGATTCAAGCCCTGCAAAATAAATACCTCCTTGCTTTCCGGTAACGGCATTATATAATTTCGTTGATGGACTCCCATAAATATTCTTATTCAACAAGTTGCTTCCTTTGCCATCTATCACAAAACGATCATAAATCATGGGATTTGAATAGACAAATTGTGCCGTTCCTTGTCCTTCCGGCACGCCTATTGAGCCTGTGAAGCCAAGGCCATGCCCCAGTTCATGCAGTACTACCGTAACAAAATCGATCAGGCCTTCCGGGGTTTGGGCATCGGTTCCAAAGTACCATGAATCCCAGTTTGAATTTATATTAATGACAATATCGTAGTTAACTTCATCGTCTGTGCCTTGCGATTCGGCCACATAATCAACCCCGGCTATGGCGCTGCCCAAGGCAATGGGATACCAAGTTCGTGGTTCTCCATTCGGCGGTTGAATAATTTGTGTGGGCCCTGCACTTCCCAGGGTGTATTTTGAAAGCGCCCCCCACTTTGCTTCAATTCGGATTGGGATGGAAGAGCGAATATGCGTTTCCCAAATGCCAATTGCATACTCAAAAGCCCTAACCGCTTCTGTGGGCCATCCTCCTCCGTTGGGATTGTAATAATCGACTAAAATCTCCGCCGTTTTCGCTCGCCGCTTTCCTTTATTGTTCCACAGCGCCCCTGCTTTTAAATAATAATAGGTGTCAATCCCCGTAGAAGTAAGCGTGCAAATTTGCCGGAGGTTATTCTCAGTCAAAGAAATACGATTTGCAGTTTGTGGAGCAGGTGCCACCTGACTAAAAGCGCCGGTAGGTGAAAATAGGAGTAACATGCAGGCAAGCGCTGCGTATTTAAGTAATTGCATATCCTTGATGTTAGCGTTGCTTATAGTATAATAGATTTTTCTGAAAAGCATGTGATTATATCCCCTTTTAAATAGCTATTTTTCAACCATAAGATTAGATAAACAAAACCACGGGGAATTGTGTTAGCATCAAGAGGTTGGTATTTATCTGGCTAACAATACGTAGAAGATTGGCGCACAAGGCCGATAAAACTCAGAACTAAAAGCATAAAGCAACCTTGTATGGACGGAACTCGAAGAACTGATATTCATCCCGGAATGAAGGTAAATATCGTGTTAAAACAAGATCAAAGAACGGAAAAATTAACTTCCGGTGTAGTGAAAGATATTCTAACTAAGAGCGCTACTCACCCTCATGGAATTAAAATCAGGACTACTGATGGTTTAGTTGGCAGAGTAAAGGAATTTCTATGAACGACCTGAAAATCGGGGACTTTAGGGAACAGACGCTGGAGCTGGGAAGTGATTATGAGGGCCGTGTTATTGCTACCGTCATTCATTCTCCCAAAAATGAGGCCGGAAAACCTTCCATCCTATATTTGCATGGCTTCAACGATTACTTTTTTCAGGCACATGTTGCTCAAAAATTTCATGAACAGGGGTATAACTTCTATGCGCTCGATTTAAGGAAATATGGGCGTTCTCTGCTACCTCATCAGCATCCCAACTACTGCCGGTCGCTTACCGAATATTTTGAAGAACTCGACCAAACTATACAAATTATACAGGAGGAAGGAAGTACAGAAATTATGCTTTTAGGCCATTCTACCGGTGGGCTTATTGGCAGCTATTATATGAATAAGGGAAGTAAGCGTTCTGCCATTAGCCGAATGATTCTGAATTCTCCCTTTCTTCAATTTAACTTCCCTGCCTGGCAGCGCTTGTTGCTATTGCCAATGTCGGGCGTTATTTCGTTCTTTTTTCCTTTTGCAGCCCAGATGAAACCGTCATCCCATTTATATAACGCAAGCATTTTACACCAAAGATATGGGGAGTGGGACTTCAATACCGACTGGAAACCTATCACCGGCTTTCCGGCTTATTTCAAATGGGCATACGCGGTTTATCGCGCACAGAAATGGCATCATAAGCACTCCAAAATCCCTGTTCCCCTTTTGATTCTCCACTCCGATCAATCCAGTAGAAACAAGAAATGGAATAATGTAATCCTGAAAACCGACATGGTGCTGAACGTGGATGATATCAAAAAGTATGGGCAGGAGTTAGGAAATCAGATCGAATTTGCATCCATTAAAAATGCTATGCACGATGTTTTTCTTTCTCAAAAAGAAGTACGTAACCAAGCTTTTATGCGCATGTTTGAATGGCTTACCAAGTCGGAAATGACTTAACTCTTTAAAATTTGCTTGATTTTTCATTAAAAATGCTTTTATTGGTACATATCTAATCAAAAAAGGGAGGTCGGATATGCACGTAAGAAAAATACTTAATCAAAAAGGAAGAGAAGTATATTCCACGAGGCCGGATGAAACGGTGTACGATGCCATCGCAAAAATGGCCAAGCTCAACATCGGAGCGGTTGTGGTTATAGATGGAGAACAATTAGTCGGTATTTTCTCGGAAAGAGATTACCGAAATAAAGTGATCCTGGAAGGACGAACCTCGAAAACTACGACGGTGCAGGAGATTATGTCAGGCCAAGTGGTGTGCGTTAAACCTTCGGATACCGTAAACCTATGTATGCAACTCATGACGGATAGAAAAATCCGTCATCTTCCTGTGGTTGATGAGGAGCATAAAGTAGTGGGCGTTGTTTCGATTGGGGATGTGGTAAAATCCGTTATCGCTCACCAAAAAGTAGAAATCAATTCTCTGCGAGATTATATTGAAGGTGGCTATCCTGCTTAGTGCCGTTTATAGCACTTTCTCTCATTTGGGACAAACTTTTGGTTCCTTTACATCTGAATATTCTTAGCCCTACCTTATCCAAAAAAGGATATGAAGTGTACGTTGTGTTTCTCTGAAACGGAGCCATTTTATTATTATGAACGAGAAGACCGGCATTATCTTCGGTGTACGCATTGCAAAGCTATACTTATGGATGTGGATGATTTTCCGACGCCGGCTGAAGAAATGGAGCGATACGAAAGTCACGAAAACAATGTTGAAGATCCGCGATACCAGGAGTTTGTTTCTCCACTTGTTGAGATAGTAATTAGGCTGTATGATAGCTCGTCACTGGGATTGGATTTTGGATCAGGAACCGGACCGGTTATAACCAAGATGTTGCGTGACCGCGGTTATTCTATAAATACCTATGATCCCTTCTTCGACGATGACCCCAAAGCACTGGAACAAACCTATGATTATATCGTGAGTTGTGAAGTGATGGAGCACTTTCATGCCCCTTTCGAGGAATTCACCCGTCTGAAAGAAATGCTAAATCCCCACGGCTCTCTTATTCTCAAAACCGATATTTATACCGACGATATCGACTTCCACACCTGGTATTACAAAAGTGATGAAACGCACGTTATTTTCTATCATTCCGATACTTTAGAGTGGATGAAAGAAGCCTTTGGCTTCGAAACACTGCAGGTAGATGGTCGCCATATCACCTTTTCATTGTGATTTTTTAAGAAGATTTCTCCCCTCTTCTTTTAGATGAATCCTCTAATTGCCCAGCAGGTTAAATGAAGCTACGTAGTAATTGGGATTTACAACCAGCAAATGTCCCGCATTTACATCCATTTTTAGAACATTCCAAGTGTTGGTTGCATCCAGCCTTTTCTTCTTGCCATCTAAGGTTACATCTACCGGCATGTGGAAATCCGAAATTGCATTTCCCCATCTATACATTAAACGGCCTTTTCGGAAGGCATATTCCAGCGTAGGAATTTTGGTATCTCGGAGATATTGATCAAATACAGGATCTAGGTCGAGCCCCAGCTTTTCGCCCATATAGTTTTCAATCTGAGCCGAAGTGACCGTTTGGTGATAAAAGGTTTTATTCAGCCCGCGTAAAGTGGATCTCCACAGAGAATCGTTAGCAGCAATTTGGCGAATCATATTCAGCAAATTTCCGCCTTTGTTATATATATCGCCCGAGCCACCTTTATTCACACCATAAGGGCCAATCATCGGACGATCATTTAGAATGCCGGGTCTCAATCCCAGCACATACTCATGCGCGGCTTGCTTTCCAAAGTGATATTCTAAATATAAGCTCTCTGCATAAGTCGTAAAGCCTTCATGAAGCCACATATCTGCTACGTCTTTATCGGTGATATTATTGGCAAACCACTCATGCGCAGATTCATGAATGATGATAAAATCGAATTTCAATCCCCAGCCGGTGCTACTTCGATCTCTTCCTAAATATCCGTTTTCAAACTTGTTACCATAGGTTACTGAACTTTGATGTTCCATTCCCAAATACGGAGCCTCAACCAGCTTATATCCATCTTCATAAAATGGATACGGACCAAACCAGTACTCATAAGCCTCCATCATGAGCTTCGCCTGCTTGAACTGCTTTTTAGCTTTTTCTTCATTTTCACGAAGCACGTAATAATTCATATCCAGCGGGCCTTTCTCCCCGTCATACACTTCACCGAAGTGCACATAATCCCCAATATTGATATTTACGCCGTAGCTGTTAATGGGATTTGACACAAACCAGCTCCAGGTTTTAGTTCCGTCTTTTTCCTTCTTCATGCCCCGCAAACGTCCGTTTGAAACATCCATCAGCCCTCCAGGCGCATTTACGTTGATGAGCAGACTATCCACCTCGTCATACGGATGATCTTTGTTAGGCCACCAAATACTGGCTCCAATTCCCTGATTAGAAGTAGCTATAAAAGACTTCCCGTTGCTATCGTGTGTCCAGGTGAAACCGCCGTCCCAAGGAGGACGAATGGCTACTTTTGGCTTTCCCGAAAAGGTGACTTGCACTGCATTCACATCGCCCTTCTTTTGCTTTTCTTTTAGCGTGATGAACCAGGCATTTCCATCACGTTTGTAGGTTAATGGCTTCCCGTTTTGAGTTACCTGAGAGATTTTCATGGGGGACTGAAGATCTAATTGCATCACCTGATAAGGCTCCAGCACTTTATATTGAACGATATTGGTGCCCGATATGGAACTGTCGGAAGTATCCACTTTCACGCTTAAATCGTAAAAGCTAAGATCCCACCAAACGCGTTCGGGAGTGATGGAACCACGTAACGTATCCTGATACGTAAAATGCTGCGAGTCGGTCCTGCTTTGGGCTTTTATTCCACAAAATGAAGACCATATTATGGTAAAAAGACAAAGCGTGCTTATTCTAAATATATTTGATTTCATATCTTTTTGATAACGTGAACGGAGGATGGATAACAATCGGCTCCATTTTATTTATTGATAGAAAGGAGCATTTCTCAACAAGGTACTATTTGAAAGCTTTGGAAAACAACGGTTTTGCAAAGCTTTCTATGTTTGTAACATCAACTTTTGGTATTACCCTTGCAAGCGATTTTAGCTATAAGGTTGATGCTTTCATTGCACACAAAATCACGTCGCCACAAAAATCATTAGAATTTGGTAGGGGTTTTAAAACTTCAGTCTCACCTGTAACCCAAATGCATTTCTGATATTTCCCTCAATTTGGCTCAATCCACTGCCCAGTACCTCTACATCTTCAAAAATAGTAACGCCATATTTGAACCAAATATCTAAGAAATCGCTCGCATCATATTTTACGACTACATACGCCCGCTCTCCCCGATTATACAAAACGGTATTTGATAGCACATACAATAAATTGCTTTCAAACTGATACACCCGCGTGCTAAAGCTATCGGTCTCAAATAGCGAAATTCTCCCATCAATACGCAACTTTCTTGAAGGTTGAATTCTCAAATCCTGATATATCAGAAATCCGGATTCCCAATCAGCGCCGGCTTCTTTATTTCGCACAAATTCAACGCGCGAACGCAGCCTCACTGCCGGACTTACCTGATATTCAAAATGGATTCGGATGCTGGCCCGATGTTCTTTTCCCAACTGCAAAATCTCACTTCCCTGATCGGTTATATCCACAAATTCGTCGTCTTGTATTTCATTCCGAAACAGCACATACATATTCAGTTGTTTGTTGAAGAAGACTTCGGCTAATCCCAGCACATCAAAACCGCCCGTAGCTTGTGTAGTTCCAAATTTTGGTGCCGAAAACTGATATTGATCTACATATCCACTTAGGGTTATTTCAGGAATCAGTTCATGACGGAGCCCTACATAAATACCTTCTTCATTTTGTGGTGCGGAGGAACGTTCTCCAAATCCGCTGCCCAAAAAGGATTGAAAATCACGTTCATAATTTCGATATGAAATGGTGAGATCGGTGTTAAATCCCACTGGAGTTTCCAACCCTGCAATGGCACCCATTCCCCCATTTTGACTTCGAGCCAGCTCCCCAAAAAGAAATGCAGGACCTATCAAACCCCGATAATCCATTCCTATAACCGAATGATCTGAACCTTCAAAATCATAGCGATTGCTGAGCGCGCTTCCCTGTTTAATATGGCTGCTAAAAGAATTGAAATATCCGCTTGCGCCAATCAGTCCGAATGGAGTATCTAAGCGAAGCCGGCCTCCTGCCGTGTGTTGACCTATATTGTTTCTTCGTGCTATCTCATTTTGGGTTCGGTGAAATCCACCGGAGGAGGGAAATCGGGTGGTGTCACCGTTTATAACAGAAGCCGAACGATCTCGATTTGAGTAGAACGTGGTAAGCTGAAGCGTCTCTCCATACGTGGCCGCTACTCCTCTAAAAAAATCTGTTTCTTGAGCGGAAGAATATGGTTTTATACCTCGCTCGTTTTTACTTACTGCGCCGGTAACTTCTCTCCCCTTGCCAAAAGCACCACCGCTCCACAGCACCAATCCTTGCCCAAAACTAAGACTATAATCTCCAATCACCATTTCTTTGAGTTTCCCATTATTGCTGAGCGCAATATGGCCGGAGGCAAAATCAAAATCTGAAATCCCATTTAGAGTTTCACCGGGATCTTTTTCTTGTGTGAGATTTACGGAAAGATGATTGGACGTCACACGAATGCGATGGTAATATTTAATCGGACTGCCCACATAGCCGCCGGCTGAATCTTCTCGAAGGTAGCCTTCCCTCGTTTGTAAGTTTTGCTGATAACGGGATATAACATCCAGCTTTCGGCCTGCCAGCCAATACCCCGGCCGCAGGTACATATCCCGAAAGTGATCGCGCGTGCTCCCAATAGAAACATAAGGTTGAATTCGGCTATACGTAGCGCTACCCAGACCTTTCACCTTCAATAATTCGTCTCTACTTTCAAAAGGTTTAGCAGAGCGGTAATCGATTATTCCACGGGCTATTTTCAGGTTTATTCCGGGTATTTGAAGAAGCTGATCGAGTCCGGCATTATTGATATTCACGGGATTGGCTGCCAGATCTTCTAAAAACTGCGTGAGCTGCTCTCCCACCATACCTGATTCTTCCTCATCTAATTCCTCAAAGGCTTTCTCCAGCTGCTCTTCTACATTTGTAGCGGCCGTGTCTTTTTGCTGAGCGGTGATGGTGGACGGACATAATGCTATCATCAAACAAAAAATCACAAACAATATGGAGAGTCGGCCCATCATTAGAAATAAAGCATAAAATCTACTCCCGGACTTATTCCCAACAACTCATGCTTCTGAACCGCTACGTTTACATCCCAGCGTTTCACACCATATCCAAAGCCCATGGAATAAGTTAAGGGTTCGGTGGAAATGCCCAGCCTCCCTTTTAAATGCTCTACAATGCCAATCTCCAATCCACCCCGATACGACGTGATAAAATCCACATCTTTTACCACATCAAAGGCGAATAACGCCCGCTCATTGAGTCCATACGAAAATCCAATAGCCAACGCACGGGGCAAATCTTCACGAATCCCTTTATAGGTGGGCTTATTCACATTCGTTGATTTAGCCCCAATCCACAAATTATCCGTCAGCTCAGCGGCTATTCCAACATCAATCCCAATGGCACGACCTGAGCCATAATCATCCCCGAAAGAAATGTGGTTATAGTTCAGGGCAATGCCGAAATGCAGCAAATTCCATTCATTTTTATATCCCAAACGCACCCGGGTTTCGTTAAAGATATTATCCCCATAATGATGAAAGCCAAGCGAAGTAACCCCAAATTTTGTAGGCACGCTTCCTATAGCCGACATATCGGTGAGTTCAGAAAACCCATAATTTCGAAGTCCATAAAATCCAACGGCCGTTTGTACGTTGCTCGTAAGCGCGGGATTGCTAAACAAAGACCAGTCGTAGCCGGGCAGTGCGCTGGTAGCTTGCCCCATGGCAAGCCCCTTGGCTCCCATGCTTAATTGGGCAAACGCCGGCATGGTGAAACACCCGAAAATAAATACCAACAAAATTTTATATAGAACCCTTTGTATTCGTATCATCGGTAAGTTATTATGATCAACAATATGATATATCCCCGAATTATCTATATAGTAATAAAACACATCCTCTTTTGCGGGATATTTTTTATCGGCATTTCATCCCCCGCATTCGCACAGGAATTCGACTGCACGGTAACTATCAATACCGACCTGTTGGAGGGATCGTCGTATGCGTATCTGGAAGGATTAAAACCCATACTGGAAGACTACATCAACGAATTTGATTGGACTAAAGAAGAATTCGAGGAAGAAGAGCAGATTGGGTGTCAGTTTCAGATTGTGTTCACCAGTGGCAGTTCTGATTTCACCTTTTCAGCCGAAACGGTATTTCAGGTTCAGCGGCCTATTTACAACACCACGGCTAAAACAACCACGGTTCTGCTAAGTGATAACACCTGGCAATTCAATTATCCTGAAGGCAAAAGCCTAATACATGATGAGCTTCAGTTTGAACCGCTCACCGGATTTGTTGACTTTTATGCCTATTTAATGCTGGGATACGATTTCGATACGTTCTCGAAACTGGGTGGAAGCGAGTATTTTTCGAAAGCTCAGAATATCCTAAATCTGGCACAAACCACCTCTGCCATCGGATGGTCACGAAATAACAATAACCGACGGAATCGAAACACGCTGGTTACAGATCTGGTTTCCTCAAATTACAATCCGCTTCGGGAAGCTTATTATCAATATAATCGTTTAGGGCTCGACCAGTTTGTGTCTAAACCGGAAGAAGCACGAAAGCAGATTTTAGAATCGCTGAAAGCCATCCAAGAAGTAAAGCGCCGGTCAACCAGCAACTATCTTTATGATGTCTTTTTTGATGCCAAAGCGCGTGAAATTGCCGCTGCCTTTGATGGAGCAAAAACGGACGTCCGTTTAGAGGTTTACAACGTGCTTCGTGAAACAGACTCAGGACATTTATCGGAATACGAAAGCCTTCAAAATTGAGGGATTTTGGGTGAGAAGTGTTAATCCGTCTGGATTATTAATCAGATGCCTTAAACGTAGTTGATGAAAATGGTTTCCAAATTATTTCGGTAACTGAGACAGCTTTATTCTTTTGTAGGCACCTCTTTTTTTGTCTTCGGGATGAGGTTCTATACCTAAAATTGTAATCTCTTTCCTATTAGGGCCATAAACCCAAAAAATCCTGCGAGCATGTTTTCCCTGATCTA
>JBDNFJ010000400.1:0-2729 GCA_041689895.1 Gracilimonas sp.
ATGTTTAACCAGCATTGCACCAATCAGTTGCATATGCAAAACCGAATAATGAAGCCAGAAAACTCCCTTCCCAAAAAAGATTGTAAGGAATTCCACACTCATTGCTCTTACCTTAGAAAAAGTAGAACCATGAAATCTTTAAATACTCCTTTTAATACGATGCCAGATATCGCGCAAGCAGAACACATCTTACACGAAGTTTTTGGATATGAGAAATTTCGTCCACTTCAAAAAGATATCATCCAAAACGTCCTCACCAAAAAAGATACGCTGGCTATAATGCCTACTGGAGGAGGAAAATCGCTTTGTTATCAAATTCCTGCGCTTCTCTTTGAGGGACTTACAATTGTCGTTTCTCCACTTATTTCGCTGATGAAAGATCAGGTGGATCAGCTTACGGCTTATGGAATTTCGGCCTCCTATTTAAATAGCTCGCAATCCCCCCACGATTACGAACACACACTCAATCTCATCCGCAGAAATAAACTGGATTTATTGTATCTGGCGCCCGAAACGTTGATGAAAAATAATGTATTAAATTTGCTATCAGGCTTGAGTGTAGATTGCATAGCTATTGATGAAGCCCATTGTATTTCGGAATGGGGACATGATTTTCGCCCCGAGTATCGTCAGCTTGCCGGGGTTACTGCTCGGTTTGATCAGGCGGTTACCTTAGGTCTCACCGCCACTGCCACACCTCTTGTGCAAAGAGATATTGCGGGCTCATTGGGTCTTAAGAACGCCAACACTTTTGTGGCCAGCTTTAATCGCACAAATTTGTATCTGGATGTGGTAAATAAAAATAAGCCACTGCAACAAGTGATTGACTTTATTCGGAGGTATGAGGGCGAATCCGGTATCATATATTGCTTTTCGCGCCGACAAGTAGACGATCTTGCAAACGATTTGAATGCAAATGGGTTTAATGCCCTTCCCTATCACGCCGGACTTGGGGAGAACGAACGCATGCAAAATCAGGATGCTTTTATTCGGGATGAAGTGGATGTTATAGTTGCAACCATAGCATTCGGGATGGGGATTGATAAGCCGGATGTACGCTTTATAATTCACCACGATATGCCGAAGAATATTGAATCGTATTATCAGCAAATTGGCCGTGCGGGGCGTGATGGTTTGCAATCCGATTGCCTGTTTCTATTCAGTTATGGAGATGCTTCCAAAATCCGGTATTTCATCCAACAGAAAGCACCAGAGGAACAGCGTATTGCCGAGCAGCATCTGCAACAGCTCATGGAATTTGTAGAAATTCACCAGTGCAGGCGAATAAAACTATTGGGATATTTTGGAGAAGAATTCACCGAAGAAAATTGTGGAATGTGTGATTTCTGCACGGGCAACACTCCTGAAAAAGAAGAAATTACGGTAGCTGCTCAAAAGTTTTTATCCACTATGGTTCGCACTGATCAGCGCTTTGGTTATCATCACATCAAGAATATTTTGGTGGGCTCTCGCCGAAAAGAAGTACTAAGCTTTAAACATGACCAACTTTCAACTTATGGAATTGGGAAGGATCTCAGCCCACAAGAATGGAAGCAACTCTTTCGTGAATTAATGCGGCAGGATATCATTGTTCGCGATATTGAACACAAAAGCCTAAAATTAACTCCCAAAGCCATGGATGTGCTAAAAGGAAAAGCGCCAGTTTTTGGCGTGATTGAGGAGCCGGAGCAGAAAGAGCAAACTCAACGTGCTAAGTCTGATATAGAATCACTGGACTTCAATCGGGAATTATTCAGCTTGCTGAAACAAAGGCGTATGGAGCTGGCGCAGGAACAGGGCGTTCCTCCTTACGTGGTTTTTGCTGATACCACTTTAATTGAAATGGCATATTATTTTCCACAAACTAAAGAGCGGCTGCTCGGTATTCATGGAATAGGTCGGGTGAAAGCCATAAAATATGGTGAGGCCTTTTTGCCTGTACTTACTACCTATTGCAGCCAACATAAGCTGGAAGAAAAACAGAAATCAGCTAAACCCAAAACTACGAAAGTCACCAAGACGCTGTCCCAAAGCAGCCGGCCTTATCAAACGGGTGAGCTTCTCAACCAAGGGAAAAGTGTGCGGGAAATTGCGGCCCATTTTGAGGTTAAAGAAACCACGGTTATATCAAATCTCATCAAATTCGTAAAAGCTGGAAATTCAATTCAGGCAAATAACATTCGGGAAGCTTCGAAGCTGGACGAGGAAAAGTTTGAGCAAGTTGAAAAAGCTTTCAATGAGCACGGCCATGATATGCTTCGCCCTATTTTTGAAGCGATGAATGAGCAAGTTTCTTATGAGGAAATTCGGATAGTGCAGTTGCACCTGCTTTCAAGCAGTAATGGATCTAAAAATTAAAGAGATTTAGTACCTTTTAATTTGCCAAACTTCCGTTCTTGGATCGTCCTTCTTATTTCTTAGCACGATACGGATACACCGAATATTAAAGCTTGAACGAGTAGTTAAAGGCGCACCATTTTTAGAATTTTCCCAGCGATTACCTGCCTACTTAATGTATTAGCAGGTTTTAGAAAACCTGCTAATAAATCATCATTTTATGCTATTTCAATAGACACATGCCTATCAAAACCTCTATCCGATATTACTTTTAATTTACCCGGTTCAAATAACGGAAGAAATCACTATCTGTGGATAAAATGATATTGGTTTCTTTATCCATGGTTCTTGTGTATGCTTTCATAGATCGGGTAAATGAATACAGCTCGCGA